>NZ_JAXOJX010000011.1:0-121131 GCF_034427735.1 Azohydromonas lata | reverse complement strand
GCCAAGCGCTCGGCGGCGCTCGTGGCCAAGGGCTGATGCCGCGCGGGCGTCGGCGCGGGTCCGGCCAGGGCCCGCGGTGGCGTCCGCTCGCCGCGTGGCAGTTTCATGGCAGGCAAGGCGTCATGAACCGAGCCGTGTCACGCACGATGCAACGCAGGGCGCTGTACGCCGGGTTTTATAGGCGCTGTGCCAGACAAGCGATCGTGGCGTCCGGAATCACTGGACTTCCATAGATGCCGCCATGGGCAGCAGCAGCGCCGCCTTGAGCCCGCCCAACTCGCCACGGGAAAGCGACAGCTCCCCGCCGTAGAGGCCGCAAAGCTCGTGCACGATCGCCAGACCCAGGCCACTGCCCGGGGTGGTCTCGTCCAGGCGGCTGCCGCGTACCAGGGCCTGCGCCTGCTGGTTCTCGGCAATGCCGGGCCCGTCGTCCTCGATGACTACCCGCAGCCGCGGCGCGCCGGCGGCTTGCGCCGCCGTGGCCGACATGCGGACCGTGCTGCGGGCCCACTTGCAGGCGTTGTCCAGCAGGTTGCCCAGCATCTCCTGCAGATCCTGCGTTTCGCCGGCAAAGGCCAGCCCGGGCGGCACGGCCTCGGTTTCCAAGCGCAAGCCGCGCTCGCCGTGCACGCGCGACATCACACGCACCAGCCCGGCCACGATGGGCGCCACTTCGGCGCGCATGCCCGGCACGCCCTGCGCGGCGGCAGCACGCGATCTGGCCAGGTGCCAGTGCACATGGCGCCGTGCGACCTCGACCTGCTCTGCCACCAGCCGCGGCAGGGCGACCAGCTCATCCGGGTGTTGCCGAGCCGAGCCCGCGGCCTGCGCCATCGCCGCCAGTGGCGTCTTGATGGCGTGCGCCAGGTTGCCGGCTTGCGTGCGGGCCCGCGCCACAACCTCGGCATTGCGCTCCAGCACGCTGTTGAAGTCGTCCACCAGCGGCTGTACTTCCAGCGGAAAGCGCCCGTGGAGTCGTTGTTCGCGGCCCTCTCGCACGGCCGCCAAGGCCTGCTGCAGTGCCTTCAAGGGCGCCAGGCCTACGGCGACCTGGGCCGTTGCGGCCAGCAGCAGCAGCCCCAGCAGCGCCGTCAGCGACAAGGCCAGCATGCCGTTGAAGCGCTCGATGGCTTGCGAGGTTTCATGACGGTCCGCCGCGACCAGCAGCCGCCACGCGCCCGTGCCACCGGCCGCGATGCGCACCGTGCGCTCGACCAGCAGCAGCGTTGCGCCTCCCGGACCGGCGACCTCGTGCACGTGCACCCCGCCGTCAGCCAGCTGGTCGGCCGGAGCCTGCAGCTCGGCGTCCCACAGCGAGCGGGAACGCAGCACGCCGCGTCGCGGCGCGGCGCCGCCTATCTGG
Source organism: Azohydromonas lata (assembly GCF_034427735.1). Lineage (NCBI taxonomy): Bacteria > Pseudomonadati > Pseudomonadota > Betaproteobacteria > Burkholderiales > Sphaerotilaceae > Azohydromonas > Azohydromonas lata. The sequence goes on along the minus strand of NZ_JAXOJX010000011.1, from coordinate 119,768 downwards.
TCCACCTGCCAGTACAGCCCGGAGTAAGGCCGAGTCCAGCGTGGGTCGCTCAGGACGGCGGGATCCAGGCTCGGCCGTCCCTGTGCGTCCAGCTCGAAGCGGGCCGTGACCTGGTCGAGTTCGGCCGTCAGCGCCACGGTGAACTGCCGCGTGACATGCTCGCTGAACAGCCCGGACAGCACCCATCCCGCCATCACCACCGCCACCGCCACCGCCACGAAGGTGGCCGCCAGCAGCCGCCAGCGCAGCGAACGCAGCCATGCGGAGCGCCGCATCACGCCGCGGCCATGAGCCGGTAGCCCAGGCCGCGCACGGTCTCGATGGCCGTGGGCGGCAGCTTGCGGCGCAGCCGGCCGATGAAGACCTCGATGGTGTTGGAGTCGCGGTCGAAGTCCTGCGCGTACAGGTGCTCGGTGAGCTCGGTGCGCGACACCACCTGGCCCGGGCGGTGCATCAGGTAGGCCAGCAGCCGGTACTCATGAGAGGTCAGGTTCACCGGCTGGCCGGCGACGGTGACGCGGCCGCTGCGCGTGTCCAGCGCCAGCGCGCCGCATTGCAGCAGCGGGGAGGCCAGTCCCTGCGCGCGGCGGATGAGGGCGCGCATGCGGGCCAGCAGCTCCTCCATGTGGAAAGGCTTGGCCAGGTAGTCGTCGGCACCGGCGTCGATGCCGGCGACCTTCTCGTGCCAGCTGTCGCGCGCGGTGAGGATGAGCACGGGCATGGTCCGGCCGCCCGCGCGCCAGCGCTGCAGCACCGTCAGGCCGTCAAGCACGGGCAGACCGAGGTCGAGCACGACGGCGTCAAAAGCTTCGGTCTCACCCAGGTGCTGGGCGTCGCGGCCGTTGTCGGCTTCGTCCACGGCGTAGCCCGCTTCCTGCAGCCCGGCGCGCAGCTGGGCACGCAACGTGGACTCGTCCTCCACCAGCAAGATTCTCATTCGTGTTGGCCCAGGTTCATGGCGAAGCTCAGCGCGACGGGTTTTCGCTTTTGCGCTCGCCCTTGCGCCGCTGCTTCAGCACGGCAGCGGTGCGGGCATCGACGTCAAGCTTCACGACCTGGCCGCCCGGCTGCAGCAACTTGACTTCGTAGACCCAGCGGCCGTCCTCGCGCTCCAGCTCCAGTTCCAGCACCTGCCCCGGCCAGGACGGCTGCAGCCGGCTCAGCAACTCGGACAGGGGCAGCACCTCGCCTGCCTGAACGGCGGCACGGGCGCGCTCGTGGTCGCCGTCATCGGCATGGGCTGCCTGCACCACGGCCAGCCACGCCGCCCCAGCCAGCAGCAGCCCGGCTCCAGCGATGCGGGCCAAGGCGCCGCGCCTGCGGCGCCGGATCGCTGTCGGGTGGGAAGGGCGAGGGCACGTCATGCGACCAGTCTGGGGTGTCTTTCCTGAACGGCGGATGAACGACCGATTCAGCTTTGCTTCACGCGGGCTTTCCAAGAATGCCTCCAACACCTGCCATCCCAACCCCATGAGGAGCCCGCGATGAACGTGCCGCTGATCTGGATCAAGCACTTGCGCGCCGTGCCGCTGGCGGCGGCGCTGGCCATGGTGGCTGCCAGCACATGGGCTGGCGACACCACGCCGGGGCAGCAGCTCGAACGCTTCAGCGCCCAGGCCGGCGCTGCGGGCCAGGCCGAGCGCGGACGCGTCTTCTTCACCAGCCGCCATGGCGGCGAATGGTCTTGCGCGTCCTGCCACGGCAGCCCGCCGACGGGATCCGGCAAGCATGCCGCCACCGGCAAGGCCATAGAGCCGCTGGCGCCGGCCTTCAACCCGCAAGCCTTCACCGACACCGCACGGGTGGACAAGTGGCTGCGCCGCAACTGCAAGGACGTAGCGCAGCGCGAGTGCTCCGCTGCGGAGAAGGCCGATGTGCTGGCCTACCTCGTCAGCCTCAAGCGCTGAGTCCCTTACCCCCCACCGCCTGGAGCAGCTTCATGCGTACAGAGTTTCATCCACCGCGCGGCCCGTGGCCGCTGACGGGCTGGGCCGCGGCCGGCCTGCTGTCCCTGTCGGCCGCGCTGCCCGCCTGGGCCGGCGAGAAGCCGCTCATGCCGGCGAGCGTGCCCAAGGCCTACACGCAGGAGTGCGGCTCCTGCCACACCGCCTATCCGCCTGGGCTGTTGCCGGCTGCATCATGGCAGCGCCTCATGACAGGGCTGGACCAGCATTTCGGCACCGACGCGTCACTGGACGAGGCCACCGTCAAGCAGCTCGCCACATGGCTGCAGGCCAACGCGGGCACCTACAAGCGCGTGAGGAGCGAGGCCCCGCCGCAGGACCGCATCACCCAGTCGGCGTGGTTCAAGCGCGAGCACCGCGGCATCGACGCTGCCGTCTGGAGCCACGCCAGCGTCAGGAGCGCCGCCAACTGCGTGGCCTGCCACAGCGGCGCCGAGCGCGGCAATTTCAGCGAGCGCGGTCTGCGCTTTCCGGCCGGCCTTGACCTGCGCTACCGAAGCGCCTGGGACGACTGACTTCTTGGGAGCACTCATGGCACACACCGATTCACTGGCCGCTGCGGGCGTGACGGCCCGCCCGGCACCCCCTGGCCGGCGCGTCACGGACGCACCGACGCGCATGTTCCACTGGCTCTTCGCCCTGAGCTTTGCGCTCGGCTGGCTCACCGCGGAGTCCGAGCACTGGCGCGCGCTGCACGTGACGCTGGGCTACACGATGGCCGGCCTGCTGGGCTTTCGCCTGGCGTATGGCCTGGTCGGCCCGCGCCATGCCCGGCTGTCACTGCTGTGGCGCCGGGTCGCCGGCGCGCCGGCATGGCTGCGCGACGTCCTGCGCGGTGGCACGGGCGCGCGTGTCAACTGGGGCCAGGGCCAGAACCTCCTGCTGGCCGGCGCGCTGGCCGCCATGCTGCTGTTGGTCGTGCCGCTGACCTTGAGCGGCCACGCGACCTACAGCGACTGGGGCGGCGAATGGCTGGAGGACCTGCACGAGCTCTTCGCCAACGCCTTCCTGGCCCTCGTGATGGGTCACTTGGCGCTGCTCGCCGTGCTGAGCCTGGTGCGCCGGCGCAACCAGGCGCTGCCCATGCTCACCGGCCGTGTTGCGGGCTCGGGGCCGGACCTGGTGCGCAAGGACCGGCGCTGGCTGGCCGCCCTGCTGCTGCTGGCAGTGCTGGCCTTTGGCGCCTGGCAGTGGCAGGCCTTGCCCAACGGGCTGTTGCCCTCGGCCTCCGTGTTCTCGGGACAGTCGCACGACGGCGGCGACTGATTTTTTCCCGGCCCTGCAAGCCGTTGTTGTCAAGGAGTCAGCATGAAGGTCTACGTCTGCCCCGCCTGCGGCCTGGTCTACGACGAGGCTGCCGGCCTGCCGGAGCACGGCATTCCCGCCGGAACGCCATGGGCGCAAGTGCCCGCGAGCTGGCGCTGTCCCGAGTGCAACGTCGGCAAGCAGGACTTCGTGCCGATGGACCGCTGACGTTGGGCAATGGCCCGGCAAGGGGCGCTCGTGCCTATGCTGCGGCGTTGCACCTACCCAGGGCCCGGCGGGGCCCACGCAGACATGCCCAACGAACTGCCCACGGGCCTTGCGCTCGCTGAAGCCGCCGAACGGCTGCGCCGGGACGGCCCCAACGAGCTTGGCGCCACGCAGCGCCGCGGGCTGGCGGGCATCGTGGGCGAAGTCGTGCGCGAGCCGATGTTCCTGCTGCTGCTGGGGGCCGGCGGCATCTACGCGGTCATGGGCGACATGCGTGAGGCGGTGGTGCTGCTGGGCTTCGTCGTCATCATCATGGCCGTGACGGTGCTGCAGGAGCGCCGTACCGACCGGGCGCTGGACGCGCTGCGCGACCTCTCCAGCCCGCGGGCGCTGGCCCTGCGCGGCGGCAAGGCGGTGCGCATTCCCGGGCGCGAGGTGGTGAAGGGTGACGTGCTGCTGCTGGCCGAAGGCGACCGCATTCCGGCCGACGGCGTGCTGCTGCAGGTGCATGAGCTGGCGGCCGACGAGTCGCTGCTCACCGGAGAGTCCGAGCCCGTGCCCAAGCGGGCGGCAGGCGAACGGGTGTTCGCCGGCACACTGGTGGTCAGTGGCCAGGGCGGGATGCGCGTCGAGGCCACCGGCAGCCACACCGAGCTCGGCCGCATCGGCGCCTCGCTGCAGGACATCGGTCTGCAGGCCTCACCGTTGCGCGAGGAGGTGGCCCGGCTCACGCGCAGGCTGCTGGCCGTGGGCCTGGCGCTGTGCGCGTTGCTGGTGGCGCTGTTCTGGCTGCTGCGTGGCGACGCCCTGCAGGCGCTGCTGGCCGGCATCACGCTGGCCATGGGTGTGCTGCCCCAGGAGTTCCCGGTCATCATGATCGTGTTCCTGGCCCTGGCCGCACGGCGCCTGGCCGCGCAGCAGGTGCTCACCCGGCGGCTCAATGCCATCGAGACCCTGGGCCAGACCACCGTGCTGGCCGTGGACAAGACCGGCACGCTTACCCTCAACCGCATGGCCATGGCCGCGCTGTCGGTGAACGGGCAGGCGTTTGACGTGCGCGGGATGCGCGACGCCGCGCTGCCGGAAATCTTCCACGAGCTGCTGGAGTACGCCGTGCTGGCCAGCGAGATCGAGCCGCACGACCCGATGGAGCAGGCTTTCCACCGCCTGGCAGCGGCGCAGCTCGCGGGCACCGAGCACCTGCATCCGTCATGGGCGCTGGCACGCGAGTACGAGTTGGCGCCGGAGCTGCTGGCGATGAGCCACCTGTGGCGCGAGCGAGGTCGCAGTGACGACACGGTTGCGGCCAAGGGAGCGCCGGAAGCCATCGCCGAGCTGTGCCACCTGGATGCCGCTGCGCTGGAGGCCGTGCGGGCCGAGGCAGCCGAGCTGGCCGACCAGGGCCTGCGTGTGCTGGCCGTGGCCAAGGCGCGCCACCCGGCGCACCGTGATTGGCCGGCGGTGCAGCATGACTTCGACTTCACGTGGCTGGGATTGGTGGCACTGGCCGATCCGCTGCGCCCAGAAGTGCCGCAGGCCGTGGCGACCTGCCATCGAGCCGGCATCCGGGTGCTGATGATCACGGGTGATCATCCCCGCACTGCGCAAGCCATCGCCGGCCAGGCCGGTCTGGACGCCAGCCGAGTCATCACCGGCGAGGAGCTGGAGGCGCTCAGCGGCAAGGATCTGGTGCGCGTGGCAGGCGAGGCCAGCGTGTTCGCGCGCATGCGGCCGCGGCAGAAGCTGGCATTGGTCGAGGCGCTCAAGGCGCGCGGCGACGTGGTGGCCATGACCGGCGACGGCGTCAACGACGCTCCGGCGCTTAAAGCGGCCCACATCGGCATCGCGATGGGCCAGCGCGGCACGGACGTGGCCCGCGAGGCGGCATCGCTCGTGCTGCTGCACGATGACTTCGCCTCCATCGTCACGGCCATCCACCGCGGCCGGCGCACCTTCGTCAACCTGCGCCGGGCGCTGACCTACACCGTGGCCGTGCACGTGCCCATCGTCGGCCTGGCGCTGTTGCCGGTGATGCTGGGCTTGCCCGTGGTGCTGGCGCCCATGCACATTGCCTTCCTGGAGCTGGTGATCGACCCGGCGTGCTCGCTGGTGTTCGAGGCGGAACAGGGCGGCGACGATTTGATGGGCCAGCCGCCTCGCCGGCGAGCCGAGTCGCTGCTGCCGCTGGGCTCGGTGCTGCAGTCGCTGCTGCAGGGGCTGCTTGCCACGGCCCTGGTCATGGGCCTGTACGCGTGGCTGCAGACCAGCGCCAAGCTGGCGCAGCTGGCACCTGCGGCGGCGTTCACGGCGCTGGTGGCAGCCAATGCCGCACTGATCCTGCCCAGCCGCACCGGTGGCCGCCGCTGGGCTCGGCTGTTCACAGGCTTGAGCGGCGTGAGCCGTCTTGTCGTCGCCGCCACGATCGCGGCGCTGTTCGTCGCCACCGGCGTGCCCGCCGTGGCGTTGCTGTTCGGCTTTGCCGCGCTGCCGCCAGCGTTGTGGCTGGGCTGCGTGGCCGCAGGATTCTCGATGGCCGTTCCTTTCGAGCTGGCGCGGCGCTGGCTGGGCCCGGAGCGCCATGGCGTGCTCGCGCTGGCCCAGCGCGGGTGACCGCATTGGAGTCGTTGGCGCAGTGCTTCAGCTCACATGGCCGTCAGCGGGTACACAAGCAACCGTCGCGTCACCGGGGACATGGCCGAGTGCCATGGGAATGGATATGAAGGCGGTCGTTGCGACGGCAAAGACGATGGGCAGCAGCACGCGCGTGAGCGAGCCGATGAAATTCCTGATATTCGTGTCCATGTGGCGAGCCTCCTGCCGGTAGGCTGGCAACAGCGCCTTGATGCACCGGCCGTCGCATGGTGTTCCACACCACCTGAACCGGCGATGAACGATCATGCGGGCAGCGGTGCTGGCCGCTGCCGCGCGGGCAGGCGCCGTAGGAACGCGACATTTGGCGGGCAAGGAGACTTCGACGTGAGGATGCTGGTGGCCGTGGACGACAGCGATTGCACCAAGCGCATGCTGGCCCATCTGGTGTCGCACGAGCGCTGGTGCGGCAAGGACGTGGCGTGGACGGTGTTTCACGCCGTGCCGCCGTTGCCACACCGCGCAGCAGCATTGGCCGATCCGGCCAGCGTCGAGGATTACTACGCCAGTGACGCCGAGCGCGTGCTGCGTCCGGTGCGCAGCTTTCTCAAGCGCCATGGCATCCAGCCCACCTTTGTGCACAAGATCTGCCCACCGGCCCGGGAGATCGCCCGGCTGGCCAACACGGGCAAGTTTGATGTGGCGGTCATGGGCAGCCAGGGACGTGGTGCCGTGGGCGGTGCCGTGCTGGGCTCGGTCGTGCAGCAGGTGTTGGCCTCGACAAGGCTGCCGGTGCTCATCATCCGCTGAAAGAAGTAGCCTGGGAGAGCCCCACAAGAGCAGCCCCCATGGGACTGGACGGATCCTGGCCATAGGCCCCCCGGCGCGGGGCAGGTCGATGCGCCGGGCTGCTGCTTCGTCCGCGTGAAGCCCAGGCTGATATTTCTCAAGGGAGCCGTATCCTTTTCGCCAGCGAACGGAAAAGTGATCGGGCTGCGTAATCAACGGTTGCAGGCATTAGCCTGCACTTACGCCATAAGCACCTTGTCTATATTTTTCCGGGATTTGGCTGGACTTGTTTCGCACACTTGAATGCTTGCAAGCGGACCTGTCGTGACAGGAAGAATTTGTGTGCCGAGGGTGCGCCACAGCAGGTGACCGATACCGTGACCGCACACCCATCAAACAGCGACCGCCAACTGCAAGCCGTGAGGTACGGGAAAGGGAGGGGGTGAATGTTGAACGGACAAGTGCTGTACACAATGTTCAGTGGCGTAGCGAAGGCGTGTTCCGGCGGGAATCCCGCTTGGGCTGCGGGCCGCAGCGTCCACGGAGCAGGGCTGTGAGCGCGGTGCATATAACCGTCGTGGACGACGATCCCGACATTACGCAGCTGCTGGCGAACTACCTGCAGCCCCATGGTTTTCGAGTGAGCCAATTGCATGATGGTGCCGCGCTGATGGCGCTCATGGCGGCTGATGCACCGCAACTTGTGCTGTTGGACTTGGGGCTGCCGGGTGAGGATGGATTTGCCATCGCACGGCGGCTGCGTGAGCACTGGCACTGCGGGCTGGTCATCGTTACCGGGCGTCGTGACTCGGTGGACAAGGTGGTGGGCCTAGAGATTGGCGCTGACGACTACGTCACCAAGCCTTTTGATTTGCGCGAGCTGCTGGCGCGGGTGAAGGCGGTGCTGCGGCGTGTGGCGCCCACGGACGACCCGCCGGTGACTGCGCAGGCTTTGGCGCCGTCTGCGTCGCGCTCACGTTACCGCTTTCAGGATTGGAAGCTGGACACCGCCGCCCGCCGGCTGCTTGCCCCTGACGGGCGCGAAGTGACGTTGACCACCGGCGAGTTCGATTGCTGGCGGTGTTCGTTCAGCACCCCGGGCACGTGCTGTCACGCGACTCATTGCTGCAGGCCACGCACCGGCGTGAAGCCGCGCCTTTCGACCGCACGATCGACGTGCAGGTCGGCCGTCTGCGCCGCAAGCTCGAAGACTCGGCCGATGAGCCTCGCATCATCAAGTCGGTGCGTGGCGCGGGCTACCTCTTTGTGCCCAAGATCGAACTGCGCTGAATGCACTGCATCCCCGGTGCCTCGCAATCCATGGCGCTCCACCTTGCACAAACATCGGGTGCGTCGGCCGAAGGGGTCGACGAAGGCATGGTGTACCGCTCCATGTTCACCGCCTCGCCGGACGCGCTGTTGCTGGTGAGTACCGACGGCGACATCGTCCTGGCCAATCCGGCCGCGGCGCAGCTGCTGGGCTACACGGTGCAGGAGCTGCGCGGTCTGAACGTGGACGCATTGGTGCCAGAGGCTGCCCGGTCCCGCCACGCTGGCTACCGCGCCGGCTACGCGCAGCAGCCGCTTTGGCGGCGACGAGCTTCATTACCTGCAGTCGCTGGCCAACCTGCTGGCCAGCAGCTTGCAGCGCGCACATGGCGAAGAGGCGCTGTAGCACGCGCAGCGGCTGGAGAGCGTGGGCCAGCTCACCGGCGGCATTGCGCACGACTTCAACAACCTGCTCACGGTCATCCAGGGCAATCTGCAGGTGTTGCAGGATCTGCCTTTGCTGGTCGCGGACAGTTACGGCCAGCAGTTGATGGAGGCGGCGTTGCGGGGCTGCCGCCGTGGTGCGGACCTGACGACCCAGCTGCTGGCGTTTTTGCGCCGCCAGGTACTGCAGCCTCGCGAGGTCGATGCCGCGCAGCTTGTGGCCTCGCTGGCGGAGATGCTGCGGCGCACGCTGGGACAGAGCATCGAGATCGCCGTCGATATCCAGTCGACCCCACCCCTGCTCGCCGACCCGGGCCAGCTCGAGTCCGCGCTGCTCAACATCGCCTCAATGCCCGCGACGCCATGCCCGCGGGCGGGCAACTGCGCTTCAGTTGCCGCGCCTGCGACACGCTGCCGCCTGGAGCGGCGCGCGAGAGCGGGTTGCCGGCAGCTGAGGCGGGCTATGTCGCCATCGCCGTCAGCGACAGCGGCGTAGGCATGCCGGAGTCGGTGCGCGAGCGCGCCTTCGAGCCCTTCTTCACCACCAAGCCCGCGGGCCGCGGCACGGGTCTGGGGCTGAGCACGGTGTACGGTTTCGTGGCCCAGTCGCAAGGCCTGGTGACGCTGGACTCCGCGCCCGGCGAAGGCACGACGGTGACGCTGTACATCCCATGCGTGCCTGTGGCCACGGCGGCTGCGGTGACCGAGACCGTGCAGTGCGCAGCCGCACTGCCGGCTGGACTGAAGGCGCTGCTGGTGGAGGACGACGCTGAGGTGCGCGAGGTGATGCGCAACTTCCTGCTGTCGTTCGGCTGCGAGGTCACGGCCTGTTCAAGCGCCGAGCAGGCCCTGCTGTTGACCCCGCCGGCCGCCTTCGAGCTGCTGGTGAGCGACGTGGTGCTGCGCGCCGGCATGCGCGGGACCGAATTGGTCCGCCGCACCGTGTCGCGCTGGCCAGGGCTGGCCGTGGTGCTGATGACGGGCTACTTCAATCAGCCTGGGACGGCGCAAGATGCCCATCGCCATGCCTGGCGGCTGCTGCAAAAACCTTGCAGTCGCGAGCAGCTTGCGCAGGCGGCGGCGCAGGCGCTGCAGCGGCGCTGAACATGGGCTTTGGTGCAAGCGCCTGGCGAAAGGCGTTACTGCAGCGCAGCCGGCTCAGGCGTCAGGCTGCGTGCGATGTACGCGCCCAGTGCCTGCGAGTCCGCGATCCGCACGTGGCGACGGCCTTTCTCGGCGAAGTTGATCACGCCCTCGCGCACGAGCCTGGACAGCGCGCGGCTCACGCTCTCCAGCGTCATGCCCAGGAAGTTGCCGATCTCGGCGCGAGTCAGGCACAGCGTGATGCGGTCGGTGCGCAGGCCACGCCTGTCCAGCGCCTCGACCCATTGGCGCAGGAAGTCGGCCACGCGAGCGTCGGCCGACAGCGTGCACAGCGACAGGATCGATTCGCGCTCGCGCGCCATCTGGCGGCTCATGGCGGCGTGCAGCATGCCGGTGACGCCCGGCTTGTTCGCCGACAGTGTCAGCAGCGCCTCGTAGTACACGGACCAGACTTCGCCCACGTCCAGCGCCACGGCGTCGCAGGTGTAGGCACCGCTGGCGATGCCATCGAAGCCCAGCCAGTCGCCCTTGAAGTGCAGCCCCACCACCTGCTCGCGGCCATCGGCCGTGATGGTGACCATTTTGAAGAAGCCGGAGTGCAGCACATGCAGCGCCTTGAAGGCTTCGCCGCAGCGGTACACGGTGTCGCCGGCATGCACCAGCCGGCGATGCAGTGGCAGGCCCGACTCGCGCAAACGCTGCAGCGTGTCTGCGATCAGCGCTTGCGTGGCAGCGGCGGGGTCGGCCGCGGACCGGCGAGCCAGGAAAGTGGGGCGCAGGGGCGCCGTGCCTGCGGCAAGCGCGTTGGACGGGGTAGCTGCGTGGAGCATCATCGTGGACACCTGTGTGGGGTGGCAGGTGTACGCAGCATCGCGCCGCAAAGGCAACCGCCCGCCAATGGCATGCGTCTCTCGGTAACGCCGGGTGAACCAACGGTGAACGGGCCGTGACGATGGCCGTGCATACCGCCGCAGCGGTTCACAGCAACGTATGCACCAGCATGGCCTGCAGCAGGAGGCGATGACCGTCCTCGTCATGGGCGGGCGCGCCAGGCCCCTGTGCCTGGTCCCTGTCCAGGTGGGGCAGCAGTTGCGCCAGCGGATGGTCGCGGCGGCCCAGCCCCTCGTACACAGGTATGCCGCTGTCGCGGCGCAGGCTGTGGACCCACTCGGCCGGCAAACCCTCGCAATCCAGCGCGTCATAGAACCGTCCCAGCAGCCGTGTGGCTTCGTGGGCCTGTGGGCCACTGCCCACCTCCAACCCCATGGGCGGTACCCAGGCCACGCGTGCCCCGAGCCCACGCGCGGCGTCCGCCACCACACCCTGGGAAGGGCTGTGCCGGCCCTGGCACAAAAGGCCCAGGTGCTTGCTGTCCAGCAGCTGCGGCACGGAACCAGCCTGCATCATGGTGCGCAGCGTGTGGGCCAGGCGCAGCAGGGCTTCGCCATGATGTGTGGGAGAGGCGTCCTGCGTGAGCAGGGGCGGGACGAAGGGTGAATGCATCGACAAAACGGGCGCCAGTGTTCCGGCGCCCCATCCGTGCAGCTCAGGTACCTGGAACAGGCAAAACTCGGGCGCAGTCAATTGTGTCAGCGGCTGTCCGAACCATGAAATTGCTGGCGGCCACAATTCACACATGAGCCGATTCTTGCAACGCATCCGGCGCCGCAGCGGCATGGCACTGCTGCTGCTGTGCAGTGCGTGCTGGGCCGGACCCTGGGTCCAGGAAGGCCGGCCGGCGCTTGAGGCTCACGAGGCGCTGCAACTGCTGGAGGCCGCCGGTAGCCACGGCCTGGAGCCGCGCGACTATGGCACCGAAGCACTGCTCGGCGCGCTGCAGCGGCTGGAGCAGGCCGCCGACGCCGACACACAGGCTGGCGAGCAGTTCCAGCAAGCGCTGGACACCGCCCTGCAGCGCTACCTGCGCGAGCTGCACGGGGGGCGCGTCGACCCCGCTGCGCTGTACCCGGGCTGGAAGCACCCGGCGCCTGATGCGTTCGACCCCGCCGCGGTACTGGCGGCGGCATTGGCGCAGCACCGACTGCAGGATGCAGTCAATGCCGCCGTGCCACCGCTGCCCCAGTACCAGCAACTGCGCACCGCGCTGGAGCGCTACCGCCGTCTGGAAGCCCACCCGGCATGGGCGCAGCCACTGCCACCGTTGCCGACGCGCCCGCGCAGCCGGGGCTCGGCAGCACTGGAGCCGGGCCATGCCTGGGTCGGCCTGCCGCTGCTGGCGCAGCGCCTGCAGGCACTGGGCGACTTGCCAAGTGGGCCGGTGCCTCCGCGCTACGAGGGCGTGCTGGTGGAAGCGGTGCGGTCTTTCCAGCGCCGCCACGGGCTGCATGCCGACGGCTTGCTGGGCCGCGACAGCCGGGCGGCACTGGAAGTGCCGCCAGCAGCGCGGGCACGCCAGATTGCTCTGACGCTGGAACGGTTGCGATGGACGCCGCTGTTGCGCGCGTCGCGCATGGTGGTGGTCAACCTGCCGGAGTTCGTGCTGCGCGCCTACGAAGTGCGCGCGGGCCGCATCGAGCTGCGGCTGGAAATGAAGGTCATCATCGGCAAGGCGCTGGATACGCGCACGCCGCTATTGGACCAAGACATGCGTGCCATCGAGTTCAGCCCCTACTGGAACGTGCCGCCCTCGATCGCGCGCGGCGAGCTGGTGCCGCGGCTGCGGCGCGATCCGGCGTACTGGGCACGCGAGGGCTTCGAGTTCGTTGCCGCCGACGGCAGCGTGGAGTCCACGCTCACGACGGCGCGGCTGAATGCCGTGCTCGCCGGCGCGCTGCGCATCCGCCAGCGGCCGGGGCCGCGCAACGCGCTGGGCGACATCAAGTTCGTGTTTCCCAACGCCGAGAACATCTACCTGCACCACACGCCGGCGACGGCGCTGTTCGCGCGCGAGCGGCGCGACTTCAGCCACGGCTGCATCCGCGTGGAGCAGCCGGCCGAGCTGGCAGCATTCGTGCTGGAGGGCCAACCGGGCTGGGACGCCGCCCGCATCCGCGAGGCCATGGCCCGGGGCGAGTCCAGCACGCTGCGGCTGCAGCGACCGTTGCCCGTGCTCATCGCCTACGGCACGGCCCTGGTCAAGGGCGGCCAGGCGTACTTCTTCGAAGACCTCTACGGTCACGACCGCGTGCTGGACGCCGCGTTGCACAACCGCCCGGTCCCACCCTTGCCGGAGCCTGCCCGATGAACGCTGATCAAGCGCGACGCGTTTTCTTTCTGCGCCATTGCGGCGCGCTGGCGGCGTAGGCTTCTACCCGCACGAGCAGTTCGTGCACACGGACACGGGCCGTGTGCGCCCCTGGTAGGCTGGCCGCTCGCGCGCGTGACGCAAGGACCGCCGACGGGCAAGCAGCGCCCGCCGGCGGTTTCACTTCAGTCCCCGGCCCCCTCTTCGATCTGAATCCGGTTCACCACCCAGCGCACTCCCGGCGCTGCGCGAACCGTGCCTTCCGCCGCGCAGCGTTCGTGCCAGGAGTGCACTGTTCCCCGTAGCGTCACGGTGCCGCTGGGATGGGCCTGCACTTTGATGTGAAGCGCTTCGCGCTCGGCTTGTCGCACCAGCGCACGCCGAATGCGGTCGTTCAGATCTGGCGGCATGGAGTGATGCTTGAGCGTGATGTCGTTGGACACGCCCACGACGCCCGTGAGGTGGCTGATGGTCTTCTCCACCAGGCGGCGCTGAAACTCCCAGTCCACCTCACCCTGCAGCGTGATCCAGCCCTTGTCCACCATCAGCCGCACGGCGGCGGCGGGCAGCACGGCGAGTTGCTGCAATGCCGCCTGCGCGAATTGGGCGATCTCGGTGTCACTGCGCCGGTGGTTGGGCGCCAGAAGCACGTCCAGCTCCAGCGCATAAGCCTTGACCCCGGCCACGCGCCGCAGCGCCTTCTGCACCGCCCATTTCTGCGCATAGGTCTGCAGGTGGCCCGAGAGCGTGACCACGCCGTGTCCCACTGCCACGCCGATGGTGGTGGCATCCACGGCCGGATCCCATTCCAGCTCGTCCTGCACGTCCTGTTTCAGCTCGGCATCGGTCTTCATGGGCTTCTCCTTGACGACAGGATCGTGTCTCAGGCAGATGTGTCCTGCTGTCTCACCAGCAACACCGGCACCGGCGCACAGCGCACGGTGATCTCGGCATCGCTGCCCATGACCAGGCGACTGACGCCGCGGCGGCCGTGCGTGCCCATCACGATGAGCCGGCAGTCGCGTACCCGAGCCTGCTCGGCGATCACATCGCCAACACGGCCGGAAGCCATCTCGTGCAACAGGGTTTCGCACGGCACGCCGGCCGCCGTGGCGTCGCGGCTGGCCTTGGCCAGCAACTCATTGCCGCGCTTGATGAGGCCTTCGTGGATGTCGGCGATGCTGCTCACGGAGGCCATTTCCACCAGCATCGGGAACTCGTTGACCACATGCAGCAGCACCAGCGTCGCGTGCAGATCGCGCGCCAGGGCCAGCGCCTCACGCAAACCCGACGCGGCGGTATCACTGCCATCCAGGGGAACGAGGATCCTGGAGTACATCGCAATTCTCCTCGTGGGAGCCGTCCAGCGGCGGATGAGGTGCATGGTGACGAGACCCGCGCGGCGCGGGTTGCGAATTCTCAATTCCGGGGTCGATCCGCCCACGATGGCAGGACGACACGACGCCTGCCTCGCGGACGCCGATCCGAAAGCGGAGCCAGGGAACCTCGCTTGGGATGGTCACCCTGGCCCGGCTGCTGGCAACACAGCCGGTGCGCACGCTGCGCGTGCTGTCTCCTTTCGGCTTTGCCTGGGAGCGCATGATCCTGTTGTGCATGCAGACACTCGAAGGCCACCTCACGATGTGCTGGGTGCGGCGGTGGTTCTGGCCGTTCTCGAAGCGGCTGGTCACGCACGGGCGCAGCCTCCCGACCTTCATTCCGGAGGCCAATGCGTTCGCCGTCAGGGCCGCGCAGGCCGCCGGCGGCGTTCCAGTGTCCTCGGTGACCGCAGGAACCGCGTCTTCAACTACCGGAACATGTACATCTGCGACGGCTCCATGCTCGGTGCCAACCTGGGCGTCAACGCATGACGGCTGGCGACGTTCCACCGCCGCTGCAGGTGCGAAACCAGGACATCCGGCTTGTACTGAGGTAGCACGAAGATTTGGCGGATCTCCGAGTTGTACAAATTGCTCAGCACAAGATCGATGATTCGCCAACATCCTGCCAGCGGCAGAGCCGGCTTGGGCAGCGCCAGCGTGAACGGGCGAAGGCGGGTGCCTTCACCCCCCGCTAGGACAAACGCCGCGATGCGCCGTGCAGCCATGTCATCCCCTGCAATACCTGGCCGCGGTTTCCGAGGCGCCCCCGCTCACGTGTGCCCCGCACAGCTCATGGGTCTCCATCATTCGACCTTGAGTTGATTGGTGACCCAGTGCACCCCCGCTGCCGACCGGACGGTACCCTCGGCCGCGCTGCGCTCAGCCCAGGAGTGCACGACGCCGGTGAGCGTCACGCTGCCGTTGCCGCTGGTCTTGATTTCGATGTGGCGCGCCTCGCGTTCCGCCCGCCGCACCAGGGCCTTGCGGATGCGCTCGGCCAAGTCGGGCGGTTGGGGGCGATGCCTGAGCGCGATGTCGTTCGAGACACCAACCACGCCCCTGAGGTGGCTGACGGACTTCTCCACCAGCCGGCGCTGGTAGTCCCATTCCAGCTCGCCCTGGAGCGTCACCCAGCCCTTGTCCACCATCACCCGCACGGCATTGGCGGGAACGGAGGACAACTGCTCCACCGTGGCCTCGGCGGCCTGGGCGATGTCCGTGTCGCTGCGCCTGTGATCCGGCGACAGGCGCACGTCAAGCTCCAGCGCCACGGCCTTGACGCCGGCCACACGCTGCAATGCTTTCTGGATGGCCCACTTCTCGGGATAGGTCAACAGGTGCCCCGAGATCGAGACCACACCGTCCTTGACCGCCACCCCCAACGCCGTGGCGTTCACCGCGGGATCCCAGTCCAGCTCGACCTCGACGTCCTTCTTCAGTTCAGCATCCGTCTTCATAGGTTTCTCCTTGAAGCGCAACCTGCGGCCGCGCCGGCTCAGAGCAGTGCTGCTGCGCTGTCGCGCACCTCGGCACCGGCTCGACACATGGCGTCCAGCGCCTTGGCGCCGTCGCCGGGCTGCACGTCCACCGCGGCTATCGTGTCTCGCAGTACCACCACATCAGACCCAGCGGCAGCGCATCCGGCGTCGTGCGCCGCACGCAGTCGTCGGTGGCCAGGCCGCTTGAACACGCACAGGCCGCGGTTCAACGGCGCAAGCACCCGGTTGCCCAGGGGTGCGGCCAGTGCGCTACCAGGCAGGAAGTCATGCTGCACATCGACGATGGGCAGGGCGTCCCGGCCGTCTCGCTGGTGCGCGCGGCCACCTCGCGCAACAGCTGTGCGCCCATGTTCTCGAAGCGGTCCGGCAACTCGATGGCCCTGGCCACCACCACGCCGGAGTTGACGATCTGCGGTGCGCCAAACGCCCGGTCCAGGATGACGGTGCGTCCGCGCGGGCCAAGGGTCACCTTCACCGCATCGGCCAGGGCAACGGCGCCGCGACGGATCTTTTCACGTGCCTCGTCGCGAAAGAGCAGTTGCTTGACAGCCATGCTTGAACCTCCAATGAAGCGAGCTGCAGGCCGGCTCCAGGGTGTTGCGCGCCTACAGCGTCATCTGTGTGCCTGCAACGCCAGCAAGGCGGCGTCTGTACGGCGGACATGACTCAGCGGCGCTCGGCGGCGATTCGCGTCATGCTCGTGCCTCGGCCGGGGCGCTCATTGAGATTTCGCAAATGCGGCGGATGTCTTGCGACCCGAGAGGACAGCGACCACATTCATCGGTCTTGTCCTGGCGCACCAACAGCATCACACGCCACGCCGCACCCCTGCGTACGGAGTTGATTTTCCGCAAGCCATGCCACACCGGCCGGCCTAGATTGGAAGTGTCCTGTCTGCCGCGGCGCGCAGTGACGTGAGTTGATCCGCAGGCCACGGTTGCATTTGCATCCTAGAAAGTGGCCCATGGAAAGGAGTTCCCAATGACTGCTCTGACCCCGCTGTCGCGTTTCGACGACCTGTTCTCCGAGTTCCGCCGCCTGCTGCCCTCATTGGCCCAAGGCGCCGAGATCATGGGCATGGGCGACATCCGCCTGGACGTCGAGGAAAAGGACAAGAGCTACGCCGTGTGCGCCGAGCTGCCCGACGTGAAGAAGGAGGACATTCGGGTCGAAGTGGACGGTAACCGCGTCGGCATCCATGCCGAAATCCGCAGGCACACCGAGGAAAAGGACCCGAAAGACAAGGCCCGCGTGCTCATGCGCGAGACCTACCGGGGCAGCATCTCGCGCAGCTTCACGCTGCCCAGCGAGATTGATGAGGCCGGCGCGGCAAGGAGAAAGTGAATGAATTCCGTGGCTTCCATCCTGGTGCACGTCGATGCACTGCCGCGCAGCCGCATGCGGCTGGAGCTGGCCCAAACGCTGGCGCAGCGTCTGGACGCGGCGGTACAGGCACTGTATGCCGTCATGCCGACGGTGCTGGAGGAAACGACGCCGTTTGCAGACAACGGCGTTTTCATGCCGGGCATGCTGGAGACCGACTTCCAGCGCCGCGATCTGGCGCGCGCACTGGTCGATGCCGCGCAAGGTGATGGGACGCACGTGCGCTGGGCCGAGCTGAGTCCGCTGCACGCCCTGTATCCCGGCTTCGTGCACGAATGCTTTCATCACGACCTGGTGGTGCTGGGCCAGTACGACGGCAGCGATCCTGCAGGCGCCGGTGTGCCGCCGGACTTCGTGCCGTCGGTTGTCGTGGACAGCGGCAAACCCGTGCTGGTCGTGCCTTGGGCAGGCGACTTCGACGACGTAGGCCATCGGGTGCTGATTGCCTGGAAGCCCACTCGCGAGGCGACCCGCGCGCTGTCCGCCGTGCTGCCCCTGTTGCAGCCGGGCGCGACGGTTCACGTGGCGGGCTGGGACTGCGATCCTGAGGAGATACGGCTATTCCTGCTGCGCCACGGCATTGAAGCGACCTGTTCACGTGAGCGGGCGGCTGAAGTCCGGGTGGGGGAGGACGTGCTTTCGCGCGCGGCCGACCTGAACGCGGACCTGCTGGTGATGGGCTGCTACGGCCACACCCGAGCGCGTGAATTGCTGCTGGGCGGCGCCACGCGCACGGTGCTGACGTCCATGACGCTGCCCGTGCTGATGGCGCATTGACGCCGCTGCAACGGGTGGTCGGCATGAGCGAGCAGAGATTCACCGAGGCCGTATTGCGCCGCTATGCGTGGACCATCTCGATTTCATAGGGCATTTGCGCCTGGACGTGGAGCGCACCGTGACCGGGCCCAGCCTGCTGGACGAGCAGGGTCCCGCGCTCATCGCGGTCAACTATTCCTATACGCCATTTGCGCAGACGCGCTACGACAACGCATTGCGCCTGAATTCCAGCTCGCCCCTACAGGCCAGCTTGTCCCAGAGGTTGGTGTTCAGGTACGAAAACGCCACGGCCGAGCAGGGCAGTGGAATCTTCCGCGTGGAGGTGCAAGCGCAAGGCTTCACGTTTGCCAAGCCGGCGCTGCATGCGCTGTCGCTGGCGGCGCCTGTTCCTGAGCCCGGCAGCGCCGTGCTCGCACGGTGTGGTCTTGGCGTGGGGGCCGGTGCAGCGCGGTACACGCGGCGGCGCCAAGGCGGATAGGGCGGCCCAACCCTTGCAGGCCAGGCATGGCGCGGCGCGCATGCCCTGGCACGCGCGCTCTTTCAGCCGCGTGGAAAACCCTGCTCGAACTGGTGGACGCCATGCATGAGCGCCTCCTCCAGGCCCGGCGCCTCCTTGAGCAGATCGTGGTGCGTGAAGACCACCGCATGCGCGGCCTCGATGAGGGTGTCGATCACGGCGGTCGGGTCGCTCACCTCACAGGCGCGCGCCAGATCCACCAGGCCCAGCCGCGCGGCAAAAATCGACTTTCCGCCCGCGAGCTTCAGGGCCAGCGTGTCACCGGGCAGGTACAGCGTGGTATTGACGATGTCGAAGGCGGGGCTGAGCTGCACGTCGCCGCTGCCCGGCCAGGTGTAGGTCAGCCCGAAGTTCTTGAGGTGCGCGTCGCCGTTGCCGAGCATGCACGACAGCGCCACGCTGCTGAAGAGCTCGCGCAGCGAGCGCCGCAGGTGCGCCGCGTCGGCGTAGAGCCGCACCGCCTTGGCCACCATCTCGTAGGAGCCTTCGTACTTCTGCAGCGGCGTGCGCCCGGTGAGGACCGCGAAATCCTCGAAGCCCAGCGGCGCGCCGTCGGCTGTGCGGTCGAAGCGGCGCATGACGAACAGCTGCCGGTTGTCCGAGAGGAAGAACTCAGGCGTGCGCAGCCCGGCCTCGCGGGCGATGGACATGCAGACGAACTCGTTGACCGCCAGGTGCGGGAACTCGTCCTGGCCGCTCTTGACGATGAGGTTGTTGGTCAGCGTCGTGACCTTGCCGCCCTTGAGCGTGGCCTCGGGCACCAGCACCTTGGGCTGCACGCCGGAGATGCCGGAGCTCATAACGTACTTGTCGAAGAGCTCGTCGAACAGATCCTGCGCACCGTCCCAGGCCAGGATCTGCGCCAGGCTCTCGCCCGGCTCCGTGACGCCGTCCTTGGCGCTGTCGTTGTCGAGCAAGCAGCGCAGCCGTCCAATGGGCGCTTTCGCGCCGGTGAGCGACAGCAGCAGCATCGGGTCCACGGCGGTGGTCTTGGCCAGCCGGTAGCGGATCGCTTCGAGCACCCGGCCCTCGGGCAGGTTCATCTGGAAGATCGGGGGCAGTTCGCGCGATTCGTAGGGCCGGGCGCGGTGCGGCATCGACAGGCACACCTCGGTTGTCGGCTGCGTGCCGGGCGTGCTCAGCCAGTAGCCCGAGGCATCGTGGCTGAGGCTGGCGCACCAGCCTTGGGGCGCATGGACCTGCAGTTGGCGCACCGTCACCGGAACGTCTCCTTGAGCTCCTCGAACACCGGACGCCGGTAGGCCTCCAAGGCGAGCTGAAGGCCCAGGCTGCGGGCGACCCGGGCGTACGCGCCGATGGCCACACTGGCTGAGCCGCGTTCGATGTCGATGACGCGCAGCCGCGTCACGCCTGCCATCTCGGCGAGTTGCTGCTGGCTCAGGCCGCGATGAATGCGGGCCTCGCGCAGCGACTGGCTCAAGCTGTGCAGCAGCGGGTCCGGCTCGGAACGGGCAGTGGACGACATGTATGAAAAATCATACTCTAACCTCAAAAAGTATGCTATTTCATACACGAGGATCGAAAATGACCTGCGCCGCACGACCCGGCTACTGCGCAGCGCCAAGGTCGGCTGGCCTTGCATTTGGGCGGCGGGGCCGCCCGTGGTGCGGATGGACTTGGCGCCACACACCCGCGGCGGCCAAGTGCGCTGTGCGTGAAAACGGATACGAACCCTGCAACCTCAGATAGCTCGACGCCGGCATCCACGCAAGCCTGCACGGTGCCAAGTGCAACCACAGCTGAGCGGCCTGCCTTGCAGACGCCAAGCAGCCCGGCTCGTTGCGAACCGGCTGGGCGCACACGTTGGACAGCGCGTCGATTCCGGTTTCCCACTGGCCATCGGCAAGAGGCGTAGAGCCATGGCCACTTCCCTCAGGCTTGGGCGTGCGCGGCCGCACGGCCTGATGCTGCTCGCAGCGTGCCTGGCTACCCCATTGACCGCCGTGACGACAGGCGCAGCACACGCGGCCGTGAGCGGCACGGTCGTGGGCTGGGGCGCCAACGACTCGGGCCAGAGCAGTGCTCCGAGTGGACTGCACGACGTCGTGGCCGTCGCCGCTGGCGCCTACCACACGGTGGCGCTCAAGCGCGACGGCAGCGTAGTGGCCGGGGAGCCAGCTGGACATCCCTGCCGGGCTGCGTGACGTAATGGCCATCGGCGCCGGGCACTTCACCTCACTGGCGGTGCGCAGCAGCTACCGCCAATGCCCGCACCGACGAGGTCGAGCATAGTTGGCCTGCGCTTGTTTTGAGGCCGTACCCTGCTTCGCGACCAGCCACAAGGTCGAAGATGCCCGCGCAACACAACATGTGAACGCCAACCAGCTGTTGGTTCGACGGCGGGATGGCATTCCCATAACGCCAGCGGTGAGCCTGCGCTGTCAATTGGCTGGCAGTCTCCACTATTGAGCCGGCACTAATGAACTTGAATCAGGCGGCATAGCGAACCGGCTCGTGCTCGAAATAGCTGCGGATGCGATCGGGCTGGCGCTGCACGCTGCGCAGGTGCTGCGCGGTGGCCTTGACCAGTTGCAGCTTCGTGCGCGCCGGCGCCAACTTCGTGACGGCCAGCTTCAGGTCCGCGTTGGCCATTTCGTCGGGATTGAGCTCGGGGCTATAGCTTGGCAAATAGAACACCTCGATGGCTTCACGGTGCTTGGCCAGCCATGCTTTGACGGGCTTGGCATGGTGGACGCGCAAGTTGTCCACGATCAGGAAGATTTTCTTGGGCGCGCCCTTGATGAGTCGGCGCAGGAAGTCGATGAAGATGGTGGCGTTGAGCGCGCCATCGAAGATCTTCCAGCGCATCTGGCCGCGGTTGGTGACGGTGGAGATGACCGACAAGCCATGGCGCTTGTTGTTCACACGCACCACCGGCGTCTGCCCCTTGGGAGCAAAGCCGCGGCCACGCACGTCATCACTGCGCAGCCCGCTTTCGTCTCCCCAGTGGATCTCAGCGCCTTCGGCCTTGGCGCGCGTGGCGACGACGGGGTAGTCCTCTTGCAGCCACTTGCGCACGGCCGCGGGCGACTGCTCGTAGGCCTTCTTCATGGGCTTTTGGGGCGTGAAGCCCCAGCGTGACAGGTACAGCCCCATCGTGCGCACGGGCAGCCGGATGCCAAAGCGCTGCTCGATGAGTTGTGCCACTGCTTGGCGCGTCCACAGCGCGTAGACCATCTTCAACTGGTCCGGTGTCTTGTCGGCAATCAGGCGTTGCACCTCGTGCTCCTGGCTGGCGTCGAGCCGGCGGTGCTCGCCGAGCTTGCGGCCTGCCTCGGCGTCGTGCAGTCCATCAGCACCCTTGGCCGCGTGGCGCTTGCAGATGTCGAACACGCCCGTACGACTCAGGCCCGTAAACGCTGCGATCTCGTCGTAGGTGTGCTCCGCCTCACGCAGCCGAATGACCTGCGCGCGCCTCTCGTGTCGCGCCTCGCGCGACAGCGACCTCATGTCCATTACCTTCATCACCGCGCGATCATGACGCGGCAAGATTTCAAGAACATTACTGCCGGCTCAATAACTTGCTCAAAGTGACTGGGTGCGTGGGCTATCTGCCGCTGCTGTGGTCCGGGATGGGGTAATTGAATGGACGCCTCCACTCGACAGCGTTCGCCAGCCCACAGACAGCGCGCTCCCTGGTAGAGGGAATTGGAGCAACTGGGCAACCGCATGGTGGTGGCCTGCCGGACAGCGGCAATGGCGACTCGCCGGTGCAGCAGGCGGTGAAGCGCGTACGACCACATCTCCCAGCTCTAGCAGCAGTTGCAGTAGCCCGGCAGGGCTGCTGCGACGGCGAGGTTCCCGCGCGCCCCCCGCCGTACGGCATGCCGCCAGAGCATGCGACGCATGAGAACTTGTCGTTTGAGCCGGACGGGCACAGTTCCTAGCATCTGCGCCATCGACACCCTCGGCCTGCTCGCAACGACAGATGGACCCCTGCGCTTCCACGCCCCAGCCCGTCTCCTTCCCCGCTGCGGACGGGTACCGGCTCAACGGTTTCGCCTGGCAGCATCCCAGCCCCGCTCGGGAGCGCTCGGTGGTCGTGATCAACCCGGCTACCTCGGTGCGCTGCCGCTACTACGCGCGCTTTGCCGCCTTCCTGCATGCGCACGGCTTCGACGTGCTTTGCTACGACTACCGCGGCATCGGCGAATCGCGCCCGCGCAGCCTGCGCGGCTTCGAGGCGGGGTGGATCGATTGGGGCCGGCTGGACTTCGAAGCAGCACTGCAGTTTGCGTTGTGCCGTTTCCCGGGCCAGCCGATGCAGGTCGTGGCGCACAGCGTTGGCGGTTTCTTGATCGGGCTGGCTGCCTCCAGCCACCGTGTCTCGCGCGTGTTCACCATGGGCGCGCAATACGCCCATTGGCGCGACTACCACCGCGCCGGGCGCCTGCGCCTGCTGCTGAAGTGGCACGTGGTGATGCCGGCGCTGACCGCCGTGCTGGGTTACTTTCCGGGCCGGCGCCTGGACTGGCTGGAAGACACGCCGCGTGGCGTGGTGCGTGACTGGACCGCACCATATCCGCGCTTCGAGGACAACTGGCGCCGCGGCGCGCTGGTGCTGCCGCAGGCCGAGCTCGACGAGTTGGTGGAGCGCTTCGCAGCGGTGCACGGCGCGACGCTGGCACTGAGCCTGAGTGATGACGAGTTCGGCACGGTGGATGCGGTGCAACGGCTGCTGCGCTACTACCGCAACAGCGCGCGCACGCACCTGCACCTGAGGCCCGAGAACATTGGCCAGGCACAGGTGGGCCACTTCGCCTTTTTCCACAGCCGCTTCGAGCACAGCCTGTGGCCGCTGGCGCTGGAGTGGTTGCGCTACGGGCGGCTGCCGGCGCAGCCGCGGGGCGAGATTTTTACGCTGCCGCCGGGCACGCCTGCGCCGCCGCAGCCGGTGCGCCAGGTCGCGTAGCGGCGGCGCAAGGACAGCCGCTCAACATCCGACGGCCTGCGCCTCGGCACGGATCCAGTCTATGAACTCCCGAACCTCCGTCGCCGGGTTCGCCTCGGCTTGAATTAACCAGTACTCCACCGGGGCGGTTTGCGGCGCGCCAAGCGCGACCAGCCGCCCGTCGGCAAGCATCGGTGCGATCAGTGCGCGCCGCCCCAGTGCGATGCCCTGGCCGGCCACGGCCGCGTGGATGAGCTGGTCGTACTGGTTGAAGCGGAGCACGCCGCGCGGATGCAGCGCCTTGCAGCCCTGGCGCTCCAGCCAGTGGCTCCATTGCAGCCAGGGCCGGTAGGGGCCGTCGAACTCCAGCAGCACCTGCGCCTGCACACTCTGCGGCGCCGACAGCGCCGCAAGGCCCAGCGACGGGTGCGCCACCGGCACGATCTCTTCGCCGAACAGGCGCTCCGCGCCCGCCGGCATGGCCTCGCGCGCGCCGTAGCGGATCGCCAGGTCGATGCCCTCGGCCTGCAATTCCATCGAGCGGCTGTTGGCCGAAACGCGCACCTCGATGTCAGGATGCCGCTGCAAGAAGGCGCCCAGCCGTGGCATCAACCACAGCCCGGTCACGCCGATGGTGGACGTCAGCGTGACCATGCGCCGCCCGGTGCGTCCGGTCAGCGCGCCCACCACGTCCTGCAACTGCTGCACCGCGCTGTCGGCGCTGCGGAACAGCCGCTCGCCTTCAGGCGTGAAAGCAATGCTGCGGTGGCCACGTACCAGCAGCTTCAAACCCAGCGCCTCCTCCAACGCCAGGATCTGGCGGCTGACCGCCGATTGCGTCAGGCAGAGGTCCTGCGCCGCCAGCGTGATGCTCATGCGGCGCCCGACCGCAACGAAACCGCGCACGAGGTCCAGCGAGGGGAGGCGGATCAGAGGTGGTGACATTCCCTAAACGCATGCGTTGCTGACCAAGAACTCGTTTGATGCGCTCTTGTGCCGCCAGTGTAATGGCCGCATTCGACAACGCGGGCGCCGAGCGTGCGGGCCGGGCAGGAGCATGGAATGACTGCAGTACAGGAATGTGAAGCGACCCAGCGCGGCCGACCGTGGACCATCGTCGTGGCCGGCGGGCTGGTGATGGGCCTGGAGCTCGGGGTACGACATGCGCAGGGCATCTTCCTGGTGCCGATCACGCTGGATCACGGCTGGCCGCGGGAAGCCTTCGGCTTTGCCCTCGCGGTACAGAACCTGGTATGGGGCCTGGCTCAACCGTTCACCGGCATGGTCGCGGACCGCTACGGCTCGCGCTGGATGGTCGTCGCCGGGCTGCTCTGCTACGCGGCAGGCCTGGTGCTGATGTCTCTCGCTCCCACACCGGCGGCCTTCACGCTTTCAGCCGGACTGTGCATCGGCATGGCGCTTTCGGGCACTGCATTCGGCACGGTATACGGCGCGCTTAACCGCCTGGTGGTGCCGCAGCAGCGTAGCTGGGCGCTGGGTATGGCCGGTGCGGTGGGTGGGCTGGGGCAGTTCCTGGTGCTGCCCTTGTCGCAGGGGCTGATCGCGCAGCTCGGCTGGGCCGGGGCGCTGGCAGCGCTGAGCCTGCTGTGCGCGCTGCTGCTGCCCTGCGCGAAGCCGCTGAACGACCACCCGGCCACTGCGGGGCCGGGCCAGCAACGGCTGTCCAGCGCCTTGCGCGAGGCCTTTGGACATCGCGGCTTCTGGCTGCTCAACCTGGGGTTCCTGGCCTGCGGCTTTCAGCTTGCGTTCATTGCCGCGCACTTGCCGGCCTACGTGCTGGACCGGGGCCTCTCGGCCCGCCACGCCGTGGCTGGTCTGGCACTGGTGGCGCTGGCCAACGTCGCGGGCACCTACGTGCTGGGGAGCCTGGGCGGTAGGTACCGTCGCAAGCACCTGCTGGCCGGTGTCTACCTCGCGCGCTCGCTGGCAATGGCCGCCTTCGTGCTGCTGCCGCTGAGCCCATGGAGCCTGTACGCCTTTTGCGCAGTCATGGGCTTTCTTTGGCTAGGGACGGTGCCGCTGACCAACGGCTTGGTGTTGCAGGTATTCGGCGTGCAATACATCGCCACGCTGTTCGGCTTCGTGTTCTTCGGACACCAGTTGGGCGCGTTCCTGGGCGTATGGCTCGGCGCGGCGGTGTTCGATGCGACGCGCTCCTATGACGTGATCTGGCTGGCCGGCATCGGCCTGGGGCTGCTGGCCGCGCTGCTGCACTGGCCCATTGACGACCGGCCGCTCGTGTCTGCCACGCCGGCTGCCGCATGAGGCTTGTGCGTCGACTTGCCCTGGCCGTCGCGCTGGGCGCCGCCGTGGCCTGGGCTTTCAGCCAATGGTTGCGCCCGGAACGCCTCTTTGACCTCTTGGCCAGCCTTTCGTTCTGTCGCTAGAGGGTGCTATGAACTTTGGGCTTGCCTGAGCGGCTATGGTCCCATCTTGGCTGGATGAGCAGGAAGCCGTACCCGAGTGACTTGAGCCAGGAGACATGGGAGGTCGTGGCCCCGTACCTCACGCTGCTGAAGGAGCACGCGCCACAGCGCGAACACAGCTCGCGCGAGGTATTCAACGCGCTGCGCTGGTTGGCCCGGGCCGATGCGCCGTCGCGCATACTGCCCAGCGACTTTCCACCCTGGGCAGCCGTGCACCAGCAGTTCCGGCGCTGGAGCGAAGTGGGCTGCTTCGAGGCGGCGTGCGGCCATGCGTTGGAGCTGTTTTCCCGTACAGTTCAAGCTGGCCCGTCGCTTGACGGACCGCGTGCCAGCGACCTATGCAGTTCTCCTGGGCGCCAGGCATCTGTTGGAAGGAGCATGTTCATGGACGCTATCCAGGGTGAGCAGTGGATGCAGCGATTGGCGTCGATTCATCCCTCCGGTCTGCGGCACGAAGGCAAGCTGCTGGCACATGACCATGCGGCGCTGGTGTACTGGTCGCGGCAGGAATTTCTCGACACGATCGTGCCATTCCTGGTGGATGGAATCCGCGCTGGCGATCTGGTCGTCCACATTGCTCACGACGAGCCCCTGGCGCCCGTTGTTGACGCGTTGGCAGACGCCGGCATCGACGTGGCTTCTGCCGCCGCGCAGGGTCGGCTCATGCTGCTGAGCGCCCAGCAAGCGTTCGCTCCAAACGGCCGCTTTGACCTTGAGGCGGCCACCGCAGGCATCAAGGCCATGATCGAAGCGGCACAACTTGATGGCGCCCGCCAAGTGCGGTTCTCCGTGGACATCAGCTACGTGCTCTCGGGCACGCCGGGCATCGAGGACTTCATGGTGCTCGATGCGCGGGCCAATGACGACATCTTTCCCAGCCAGCCCTTCATCTGTGTCTGCGCGTACAACGCCGCGCGGGGCTCAAATCACATGGTCGAGGACATGTTCTTGACCCACCCGCTGGTATTCGTGCGCGGCATTCCGATGGCCAATCCTTACTACCAGCTGTGGGCGCAGATCTCGTCCCGCGCCGACTACCTGCAACGCTGGAAGGCGCGATACAGCGCGGTGGCCTCTGGTGCAGCCACCTGAGCCTGCCAACCGGCCTGCGCCAGCTGCCCAGCCAGTCGAAGGCGACGGTACCGCTTCGCCCTTTGAGCAACTGCTGCAACGGCGCAATCAGATCGAGAGCATCCTGCAAGTCGTCGTGGGCGACGATGGCGTCGTCGTCCAGGACTTCACCGGGCGCATCGTCTACGCCAACGAGCCAGCGGCCCGGCTGCTGGGTGACGACACCGTAACGGCGCTGCTGCGCACGCCCAGCGCCGACTTGCTGGCTCACCTTGTCATCCACGATGAGGCCGGGCGGGACGTTTCGGGCGAACTGCCTGGCACGGCCATCCTTCGAGGCTCCCCACCCGGTGAACGGACGCTGCGCATTCGCAACGCGGCGGCGCGCGAGCGCTGGGTGACGGTGCGCACCTTGGCCATGCGCGACGACCGTGGGACCGTGGCCACGAGCGTGAGCATTTTTCGGGACGTCACCGAGCAACGGCGCACGGCCGAGTTCCGCGAGAACCTGCTGGGCATTGCGAGTCATGACCTGAGGAACCCTCTTTCGGCCATCTCGACGGCAGCCGCTGTGCTGGCCCGGTTTCCGGACCGGCTGGACTCCTCGACAGCGGCAAAACTGGTGCGCCAGATCCAAACCTCTACCGACCGGGCCACCCGGCTGGTTCGCGACCTGCTCGACTTGACACAGGCCCAGCTCGGCGGCGGCATACCGGTTGCTAGGCGGGAGGTTGATGTCGAGGCGCTGGTAGCCGGCGCAGTCGAAGAGGTCACGACGGCCTTGCCTGACCGCACCATGGTGCTCAACTGCTCCCAAGCCGGCACGGCGTATTGGGACCCTGACCGGATCAGCCAAGTACTGGGCAATTTGCTGAGCAACGCCATGACCTACGGCACCCCCGACAAGACCATCACCGTGGACGTGTGCCCGGCACTGTCAACGGTCGCGATTGCCGTCCACAACCATGGCCCGGCCATCGCTGCTGATGAACTGCCGCGGGTCTTCGAGCCGTTCATGCGAGGCGTGACAGCACCCAACCCGCAGCGCAGCGTGGGACTTGGCCTATATGTGGTCAAGGAAGTCGTTGCCGCTCACGGTGGCACCGTGAGCGTCATGTCGGGGCCCCACAGCGGTACCAAGTTCACCGTCATCCTGCCGCGGCAGCTGTAACACGCTGATCCAGGCAGTGCCGTAGAGATTTGACGCTCAAGACACATCGGATGGAGCCAACACCGTTCCAATCGATCGGCACAACGCCCTGTGCAGGGTTGCCCATGTCCATTTTCAGCCAGCACAACGTCAAAGTTATCGGAAACCAAGCCGCGTCCATCGTGTTCATGCACGGCTATGGCTGTGATCAGCAGGTCTGGCGCCACGTAGCGCCCGCATTCGCACAGGATCACCGCATTGTTTTGTTTGACCTCCTTGGTTCGGCGGCGTCCAACAGCGGTACCTTCGACCGGCACAAGTACGCCAGCCTGGAAGGGTATGCGCGTGATCTCATCGAGGTATGTCGTGCAGCGGACCTGGAGCGCCCTGTGTTGGTGGGTCATTCCATCAGCGCGATGATTGCCATTGTCGCTGCACGCATGGCACCGGACCTGTTCGACCGCCTGGTACTGCTGGCGCCCAATCCCTGCTATCTCAAGGATGGCAACTACGACGGCGGATTCAGCCGAGAGGACATCGACCAGTTGCTCGACACGCTGGACAGCAACTTCTTCTCGTGGGCGCACATGATGGCGCCGGTGATTATGAACGCGCCCGAGCGCCCGGAGCTGGCCGAGGAACTCGCCAACCGCTTTTGCGCCATGGACCCGCGTGTGGCCCGCCACTTTGCCAAGGTCACCTTCCTGTCTGACTGCCGGCACGAGTTGTCGCATGTGCAGCTGCCTTGCCTGGTACTTCAATGTTCAGACGACGCCTTGGCGCCGTTGCACGTGGGCGAGTACCTTTGCGAGCAGCTGCCGCATGCTGAACTGGTCGTCATGCGGGCCACCGGCCACTGTCCGCACCTCAGCGCACCGCAGGAGACCATTGAGCTGATACGTCGTTACCTTGTCTCACCCGTGTCCCAGCCGGAGCCTGCACGTTGAACCAGGATGCACTGCTCGAGCACGTGCCTTGCGGTCATCTGCTGGTGCGGCACGACGGCTTGGTCCTGCGCAGCAACCGGCTCTTTTCGAACTGGTGCGGCCGGCCCGTTGGCGACATCGAGGGACAGCTGCGGCTGCGTGATGTGTTGACCGCGGCCAGCCGCATTTACCACGACACGTCTTACGTGCCGCTGCTGGCGTTGCAGGGCTTCGCCCACGAGATCTCCTTCGA
Source organism: Azohydromonas lata (assembly GCF_034427735.1). Taxonomy (NCBI): domain Bacteria; kingdom Pseudomonadati; phylum Pseudomonadota; class Betaproteobacteria; order Burkholderiales; family Sphaerotilaceae; genus Azohydromonas; species Azohydromonas lata. The sequence continues at coordinate 90,614 of NZ_JAXOJX010000011.1, read as the reverse complement.
ACTGGCCGTGCCGGACGCTCCACCGCTGCCGATACTGCTCAATGCCCAGATGCAGCCGCGCCGGGACGGCCTGGAGCCTGTCACCAGCGTTACGGTCTTCAATGCCAGTGCCACGCGGCGCCACGAGCGCGCGCTGATGGTTGCCCGGCGTGAGGCGGAAGCATTCTCCGATGAGCTGGCCGACCGCAATGCCGAGCTGCAGGCGCAGCAGGAGCGGCTGCGCGTTACCCTGGACGCGATGGCCGACGCCATGGTGTCCGTGGATGCCGGAGGGCGCATTGATCTGGTCAACCCAGCTGCCATGGCACTGCTACGACTTGCTGCAGGCGAGGCCGTGGACCGGCCGTTTGCCGAGATCGTCAGCTTGATGTGGGCCGACGACCAGCAGCCCCGCCCGTGTCCAGTCACCGCGTGCCTGGAGCAGCAAAAGCCGCTGCACGAAACACGCGCGAGCATGCTGCGCTTGGGCGACGGGTCGCTCAACCGCATCAGCGACACCGTGACGCCCATCCGCAACGCGCGCGGAGAGTGCTGCGGTGCGGTATGGGTGGGGCGCGACCTGAGCGAGCAACACCGCCTGGCCGAGCGCGCCGCCTATGCGCTCAAGCACGACATGCTCACCGGACTGGTCAACCGGCAGGAATTTGAGCAGGCGCTGGTTCGCTGCGCGGCAACCGCACAACCGCCGGGCCAGATGCTGTGCTACATCGACCTTGACCAGTTCAAAATCATCAACGACACACTTGGCCACGCTGCCGGCGACGTGCTGCTACGCGAAATTGCACAACTGCTGCGCGGTGGGGTGCGACGCGACGACCTGCTTGCGCGCCTGGGGGGTGACGAGTTCGGAGTGCTCTTCGGGGCCTGCACGGTGGACGAAGCGCTGCAGCGCGCACAGGCACTGCGCCAGCGCATCGAGTCCCACTGCTTCTATTGGGAGGGCAGCCCTCATGGCGTGAGCGCCAGCGTGGGCCTGGCGCAACTGCCCGACCCCGGTGAGCAGCCTTCGCTGGCACTGATCCATGCCGACATCGCCTGCCACGCGGCCAAGGAGGCTGGGCGCAACCGGGTGCAGTTCTTCGCCCCGGCTGACACGTTGGTGCAGGCGCGCCGCGGCGAGATGCATTGGGTCTCAAAACTCCAGCGGGCGCTGGCCCAGGACCGCTTTGAGCTCTTCTTCCAGCCGATTGTCGGCACCCAAGCAGACCCCGACAGCCAGCCTTATGGGGAGATTCTGCTGCGGCTGCGCGGTGACGACGGCCAGCTCGTGTCGCCGGCACTGTTCATTCCCGCTGCCGAGCGTTACCAGCTGATGGGTGCGCTCGACCGCATGGTCCTGCGCAAGACCCTGGCATGGATGCAGCACACGCCGCTCGTGCGCTGCGCCATCAACGTCTCGGGCCAGTCGCTTGGAGACGTGACGTTCCTCGATGACGTGGTCGCCCAAGTTCAGCGCAACGGCGTGGACGCACGGCGGCTGTGCTTCGAGTTGACCGAGACGGCCGCCGTAGACAACCTGGAGGCGGCACAGGCCTTTATCGCGCGGCTACGCGCGCTCGGCGCGCGCTTTGCGCTGGACGACTTCGGTGCCGGGCTCTCGTCTTTCAGCTATCTGCGCACGCTGCAGGCCGACGTGCTCAAGATCGACGGCAGTTTCATCAAGGACCTAGACCAAGATGCCCAGCACCGCGCCATCGTAGAGGCCATACACCGGGTGGCGAGCGCGTTCGACATGCGTACCGTGGCAGAGTGGGTCGAGAACAAGGCCGTGCTCGACGAACTGCGTGCCATCGGCATCGATTACGCCCAGGGTTGGCACACCGGCCGCCCAGTCGCGGTGGAGAGCTGGAGCGCATTGCAGAGGACCATTGCTTGATGAATCTGTGCAGCAAGCGCGTAGGTGTAGGTTTACGCATCAAGCTCACGCTTGAATGCAGCTGTCCCATGCTGGCCTCCTCAGAAAGCCTGATGGACTTGAGCAATCTACGCGCCGATCAGTAACAGCACAAAATTACGATGCGTTGTCAACGGCCATTGATGTAGCTATAACGGACGTTCATGGCGTGACCTGTTTGATCAGGCTACAGTTCTATTCTTAACGGCAACTACATCGATAAAAAAACTTGTAGCTGCAGCAGCTTCCCTATGCAGGCTGCGAGCCACAACGCACCGGACGGCAGCCGCTACAAGCCCTGTCAATGACGGGCAGGCAACCCTTTGCGAAAGTCGATCTGGCGCAGGAGCTGCGCAGTCTCGCGGGTCAAGAGCGTTCCTGGCCGCGCCAGGGGAGTCGCCAGCACCAGGGTGTTCCAGATCGCGGGCGGGCCTATGGGGGCGCGAGACAACTTTTCCCCGACACTGCTGCTGGCCAGGGCGCTTTCCGGCACGATGGTGCAGCCCATACCCTCGGCCACCAATGCCAGCACGGTCTGCACGGCGCCGACCTCGGCCAGCACTTCAAGCGTGATCCCGCGTGGCGCGAGGATTTGATCGAGCAACCCGCGGATGGCATTCGGCGCGTTGGGCAGCACCATGGCGTAGTTCCCCAGGGCCGTCAGCGCAACACGGGCTGGCAGCTTGCTGTGGGGCGGCGCCACCAGCAGCAGCCGCTCGCGCATCAGCGGCTCGTAGGCCAGCTGGGGGGAAGGCAGCGGGTCGAACATCAAGGCCATGTCGAGCTTGCCCGTGACCAGCGATTCGCGCAGCGCCAGGCTCAGGCCCTCCAGCACGGTGATGACCGCACGTGGAAAACGTTTCCTGAAGCCCTGGATCAAAGGCACCGACATGCCCAGCGCAACCCGTGGTGGCATACCCACCGTGACGCGCCCGCTGGGGTTGTCGCTCATGTCGCGCAACTCGTCGCGAGCGCGCCGCGACGTGTCCAGGATCGCACGCGCATGGACGATGAACGCTTCACCCGCGCTCGTGAGCGCCACGCCTCGTCCGGTGCGCACGAGCAGCCGCTGACCAAGCTCTTCTTCCAACAGCGCGATCTGGCGGCTCAGGCTGGGCTGCGCCAGGTTCACGGCCACCGCCGCGCGGCTGATGCTGCCGGTGTCCGCAATCGCGACCAAGGACTCAAGCTGTCGAAATTCCATAGCTAACGAGCATAGCTGCTATAGCTTGGGCTGGCTATTCCAGGCACCGGCCGTTGCCCAGACTTGGCGCCCATGACGACCTCATCCCTGCCCAGCCTGCCGCGCGGTGCATGCAATGCGCACTGCCATGTCTTCGGCCCCCGGGACCGGTTTCCCTACGCGAACGGCGGCACCTTCGTGCCGGCGCAGGACGCTCCCAAGGAAGCTTTGGTGGCGTTGAATGACAGCCTGGGCCTGGAGCGCTGCGTCGTGGTCCAGTCCAGCTGTCACGGCTTTGACAACAGCGCCACGGAAGACGCGGTGGCCTACCGACCACAGTCCTACCGCGCTGTCGCGCTGCTGCCCACCGACGTTTCCGACGCCGAGCTGCGGCGGCTCGATGCCGCGGGCTTTCGCGGCGTGCGCTTCAACTACATGGGCCACCTCGGCCACCGCACGCCCATTGAGGACGTGCTGGCCCTGGCCCAGCGCCTGGAACCGCTGGGCTGGCACCTTCAGATCCATGGCGACCCCAGCCTGCTCACCGACATGGCCGAGGCGCTCAAGCGTTCGCCGGTGCCCGTGGTCATCGACCACATCGGCCGCATCGACGCATCCAAGAGCGTGCAGCAGCCCGACTTCCAGGCGCTGCTGCGGCTGATGAAGGACGAGCGCTTCTGGGTCAAGGTCAGCGGCATGGACCGCATCACGCGCTTGGGGCCGCCCTACGAAGACGCGCAGCCCTTCGCGCAAACGCTGGTGGCCGAGTTCGGCGACCGGGTGGTCTGGGGCAACGACTGGCCCCATCCCAACCACGCCGGCCCCCAACCGGTGGAGCGGCAGCTCGTGGACCTGATCTTCGCCATTGCACCGCACGAGGCCCAGCGCCAGCGACTGATGGTCGACAACCCCCAACGCCTCTATCGCTTCGGAGACAACTGATGAAACAACGGTTCGACAACAAGGTGGCCATCGTCACCGGCGCTGGCTGCGTCGGCGAAGGCTGGGGCAATGGCCGCGCCATCGCGGTGCGCCTGGCCGAGGAAGGCGCCAGCGTCCTGGCGGTGGACCGCGACTCCGAGCGGCTGGCGCAGACGCTGGAGCTCGCCGGCGAGGCCCGTTCGCGCATCAAGACCTGGGCGGGCGACGTCACCAGCAGCCAGGACATCGCCGCGATGGCCGCTGCCTGTGTCGAGGCCTTCGGCCGCATCGACGTGCTGGTGAACAACGTCGGGGGCTCCGCGGCCGGCGGCCCGGTGGAGCTGTCCGAGGAGATATGGGACCTGCAGATCGACGTGAACCTCAAGAGCGTGTTCCTGACCTGCAAGCATGTGCTGCCGAGGATGCTGGCCCAGGGCAGCGGCTCCATCGTGAACATCGCTTCGACCTCCGGGCTGCGCTGGACCGGCAGCGCCCAGGTGGCTTACGCCGCCAGCAAGGCCGGGATCATTCAGCTCTCCCGCGTGGTGGCGGTGCAGCATGCCGCGCAGGGCGTGCGCGTCAACACGGTGGTGCCGGGCCAGCTTCACACGCCCATGGTCGAGACGCGGCTGGCCAAGCAGCGCACGGGCGGCGACATCGACGCGCTGCTGGCGCAGCGCCAGAAGCGCATTCCCCTGGGCTTCATGGGCGATGGCCGCGACACGGCGGCCGCCGTGCTGTTCCTGGCCAGTGACGAGGCGCGCTTTATCACCGGCACTGAAATCGTCGTCGACGGCGGCATGACGGCGCGTTGCGACTGAGGAAAGGCCTGCATGAGCCACGATCACATCCGCGTTCCACTGGTGCAGCCCGGCACGCGTGCCGAGCTTGCCGAAGTCGAGAGCCGCATCATGGCCGAGCGCGGCCGCGTGTCGCTGCTGTACCAGGTGCTGCTCAACAGCGCACCGATCGCTTCCGGCTGGGAGCGCATGCTCACCGCCGTGCGCAACCAGACCGGGATTCCGGCTGACCTGCGCGAGCTGGTGATCCTGCGCGTGGCTGTCCTCAACGGCGCCGGCTTCGAATTCGACGCACATGTGCCGCACGCCGAGCGGGCGGGCGTGACGGCCGACAAGATCGCCGGGACGCGACAGCCGGCCCTGCCGGATGCGTTCACGCCGCTGGAGCGGCTGGTGCTCGACCTCACCGACCGCATGACCCGTGACATCGTCGTGCCGGACGATGTGATGGCCTCGCTGCGTGAGCACTTCGACGCCACGGGCCTCGTGGAGCTGGTGGCCACGGTGGCTGCCTACAACATGGTGTCGCGCTTCCTGGTCGCGCTCAACGTCGCGCACTGATCACCGGCTGCCGCCGACGCGTCAGCCCTTCCAGGCCGGGTGGGCGCTCCAGCTTGTCCTGGAGTGCCGCCAAGCCCTGGCTATCGAAAGACCGACACCATGAACAGCCCCCGCAGCGGCCTTCGTCGCCGAACCTGTGTCCTGTGCCTGCCGCTGCTTGCGCTCACGCAGCAGGCATGGGCACAGGCCTTCCCCACGAAAGCCATCCGGCTGGTTCTGCCGTTTGCTCCGGGCGGCAGCACGGACGTGATTGCCCGCCCGCTGGCCGACAGCCTCGCCCGGGAACTGGGGCAACCGGTGATCATCGACAACAGGCCAGGGGCCGGTTCCGTCATCGGCAACGACGCGGTCGCCAAGAGCCTGCCCGACGGCCATACGCTGCTGCTGACGACCAGCTCGTTCGCCATCGTGCCGGGCCTGCAGCCGAAGCTACCGTACGCAGGCGCATCCGCCTTTGTCCCGGTGGTGCTGCTCGGACGCGCCCCCAACGTGGCGATCGTGCGCGCGGGCAGCCCGCTGAAGTCGGCTGCGGACCTGCTGGCGCAGGCGCGCGCCCATCCGGGCAAGCTCAGCTACGGCTCGTCCGGCAACGGCACCTCGACGCACCTGGCGGCCGAACTGCTCAAGAGCACGGCCAAGGTCTTCGTCACGCACATTCCCTATCGGGGTGCCGGTCCCGTGGTCACGGACGTGCTCGGCGGCCAGGTCGATGTCGGTTTTGCCACCTTGCCCAGCATCGCGCCGCTGCTGGCCACCGGCAAGCTGCGGGCGCTGGGGGTGACCAGCGGGACCCGGTCCCCGCTGCTGCCGGACGTGCCGACCTTCGCCGAGTCCGGCGCTCCGGGCTCGCAGTCCGACAACTGGTACGGCGTGTTTGCGCCGGCAGGCACGCCGGCGGCCGTCGTCTTCCAGCTCCACAGCGCGTTCAAGCGTGCATCGCAAACGGCTGAATTCCAACAGCGCGCCCGCAACGAGGGCCTGGTCCTGACCCTGGACAGCCCGCAGGAAACGGCGCGCTTCGTGCGTGCCGAGGAGGCCCGGTGGCGCAAGGTCATCAAGGACCAATCCATCACGATGCAATGAACGTCAGCCGCCACGACGCGCCGCAGACCGTCGCCACGTGGCCGCGCAGCGTCCGGCACGGCGAACGCAACACGGACCGGAGACAACCCATGATGAACAGCATTGCAGCCCGCACCTGGCTGGCGGGAATCGCACTGTCCGCACTGGCATGCGCCGCACCCCGGGCCCTGGCTCAGGATTTTCCGACCAAGCCGATCCGGCTGGTTGTGCCGTTTCCCGCCGGGGGCGGCACCGACAACGTGGCGCGCGCGCTGGGCGAAGGGCTGGCCAAGGAGCTGGGGCAGCCCATCGTCGTGGACAACAAGGCGGGCGCGGGCACGGTCATCGGCAACGACACCGTGGCCAAGAGCCTGCCCGATGGCCACACGCTGCTGCTCAACACCAGCGCGTTCTCCATCGTGCCGAGCCTGTTCCCGAAGCTGCCCTATGCCTTCGACAAGGCCTTCGCGCCCATCGTGCTGCTGGGCCGCGCGCCCAACGTGGCCGTCGTGCGCCCGGACAGCCCCTTGAAGTCCGCGGCCGATTTCCTGGCGCAGGCGCGCGCCCATCCGGGCAAGCTCAGCTACGGCTCCGCGGGCAACGGCACCTCGACGCACCTGGCCGCGGAACTGCTCAAGACGACCGCGAAGATCTACGTCACGCACGTGCCGTACAAGGGCGCCAGTCCTGTGGTGACCGACTTGCTCGGCGGGCAGATCGACTTGGCCTTCGCCACGCTGCCCAGCGTCATGCCCTTCATCGCCAGCGGCAAGCTGCGCGTGCTGGCAGTCACCGGCGCGGCACGCTCGCCGATGCTGCCCGAGGCGCCTACCTTCGCCGAGTCCGGCGTGCCGAACTACCAGGCCGACGTCTGGTACGGCGTCTTCGCGCCGGCCGCCACACCTGCGCCCATCGTCGATCAGCTCCACGGTGCCTTCAAGCGCGCTGCCCAGGCGGAAGGCTTTCGCAAGCGGGCGGCATCCGAGGGCATGCAGCTGACGCTGGACTCGCCCGCGCAGACGGCACGCATTGCCCGCGCCGAGGAGGAGAAGTGGCGCAAGGTGGTCACGGACCAGGCGATCAAGTTGGACTGATGCATGCCGACGATGTCCTTCGAGGGTGATCGCTCCACAGCCTTCATCACCGAGCTTGAGCGCGAGGCCCGGCGCCATGAAGTCCCCTTCGAGGGAGGGCGGGTTGTCTGGCGCCGCTTCGGTGAAGGCAAGCCCTTGGTGCTGCTGCACGGCGGTCATGGGTCGTGGCTCCATTGGGCGCGCAACGTGCGGGCCTGGGCGGCGCACCGTGCGGTCTGGATACCGGACCTGCCCGGCTACGGCGGTTCAGCCTTGCCATCCGAGCCCACGCTGAGATCGCTGATCGACGCGACGCACCAGACGCTCGGCGCGCTGCTGGGGCCGCACACGCCCATTGACCTGGTGGGATTTTCATTCGGTGGCCTGGTGGCCGCGCATATGGCGCTGTGGCGCAGCGGCGTGTCCAGGCTGGCCCTGTTCGGCCCGGCCGGCCATGGAACCCTGCGCCGGCCACGCGGCGAGCAGCGCTCCTGGCGCCGAGCGTATGAACAGCGTGACATGGCGGCGCTGGCCGATCTGATGCGCCACAACCTTTGGGTGCACATGCTGCACCATCCCGCCAGCGCCGAAGGTCTGGCTTTGCGCATCCACACCAGCGCTTGCCTGAAGGCCCGGTTTCACAGCAAGCCGATATCGCGCGCAGGCGGGCTGCGTGACTGCCTGGCCCGTTTCCACGGGCCGGCGCTGCTGGCCTGGGGCGAACACGACGTCACGGCGGACCCGGCCCATTTGGCACCCTTGCTCGCGGGCGGCCGCGGCGACTGCAGCATCCGGGTCGTGCCCAACGCCGGCCACTGGGTGCAATTCGAAGCGGCCGATGCCGTCAACACGTTGCTGCTCCAATGGCTGGAAGAGACCAGCGACCCCCTGCAGCAGGAGACCTGAGATGTACGCCACCGAAATCTTTGCCAGGTATGCCGCCGAGTCTCGGCAGCAACCTTTGTCCGAGGAAGTCTTGCACCATGCCAAGCGTGCCGTGATGGACTGGTACGCCTCGCTGTTCCCAGGGCTGGACACCGATGCCGTGCGTCTGCTGGAGCAGACGCTGGGCGAGGACCTGGACCGCGGCCGCGCGCGGCTGGCCCAAGGGCGTGCAGCCACGGCCCGCGCCGCGGCGCTCGTCAACGGCACGGCTGCCCACGCCGCCGAGGTGGACGACAGCTTCCGGGATGCGATGTATCACCCGGGCGCCGCCACCATCGCCGCGGCGCTGGCCGCCGGCCAGGATGTGGGCGCCACGGGTGCGCAGTTCCTTCGCGCCGTGGTGCTGGGCTATGAGGTGTCCACCCGCATCGGCGTCGTGATGGGCCGGCCGCACTACAAGTTCTGGCACAACACCGGCACGATGGGCGCGTTCGGCGCCGCGGCGGCGGCCGGCAGCCTGCTGGGGCTGGACGAGGCGAGCTTTGCGCACGCGCTGGCGCTGGCCGGCACGTTCAGCGCGGGCCTGCAGCAGGCGTTCCGGCTGGAGACCATGGCCAAGCCGCTGCATGCCGGCCGGGCTGCCGAGGCCGGCGTGCTGGCCGCGCAGTTGGCTGGGCGCGGCATGCGTTGCTCGCTCGACCTGCTCGACGGCGAGCACGGGTTGGGCCAGGCGATGAGCACCGGGCCGGACTGGTCCCGGGTCGGCGCCACGCTGGGGCAGGACTTCCACATCACCCGACTGACGTTCAAGAACCACATCGGCTGTGGTCACACCTTCCCGGCCATTGACGGCGCGCTGGAGCTGCAACGCCAGCACGGCTTCGCGGCTGCCGACATCGAGCGGCTGCACTTGGGCGTCTACCAGCCGACGCTGGACATCGCCGGCCACGTCGATCCTCAGACTGCCAGCGAAGCCCGTTTCAGCCTGCACTACATGGTGGCCACCGCGCTGGTGCACGGCAGCGTGCGGCTGTCCGCGTTCGAGCCGGTTCGCCTGGACGACCCGGCCACCCGTGCGCTCATGACCCGTATCACGGCCGCGCTGGACCCCGAGGTGGAGGCCGGCTTCCCCGGCCGCCGCGCGGCGCGCGTCGAGGTCCAGCTGTGCGATGGCCGGCGCTTCACGCACCTGCAGCCGGACCGCAAGGGCGACCCGGAGCTGCCGCTGACCGATGCCGACCTTGAAGGCAAGCTGCTGGAACTGGCCTCGCCCGTCATCGGCGAGGCCGAGGCGCGAGCCCTGCTGGGGCGCATCTGGAACCTGCACCAGAGTGCCTCCCCGACTTGAACGAAAGCGGCCATGGAGATTGCAGGATCTGAGCAGGATTCGTATCGCGCGCATCGGGTCCGTGCCGCTGAAAATCAAGCTTGAATACGCGGCGCTGGGGTCCACGCTGAAGCTTACCCACCGATGGATTGTTACGACTGCATGCACCGGAGGCAGCGTGCCAGGCCTGGACCGGGCGCCGCTTCGGTGATTCGACTTTCCTATTGCTGTGTGAGCAAGACGGTCTTGGACAGCCTGCGCACGCCTTCCTACATTGCCTGAACCGCCTCACGCACGAGGCGCCACGCCACCGGCATTCAGGAGACAAGAGATGAAGTTGCTGTCCCGCGCGATTGCAGGCCTGGGCCTTGCGCTGCTGTCGGCTACTGGGCCGGCGCTGGCGCAGGGCTACCCGGCCAAGCCGATACGGATGATCGTGCCTTACACGCCGGGCGGCTCGATTGACACGGTCGGCCGCATCGTTGCCGATGAAATGCAGCGCATCCTGGGCCAGCCCATCGTCATCGACAACAAGCCCGGCGCCTCGGGAATGATCGGCTCGCAGGAGGCCGCGCGCGCTCCAGCCGATGGCTACACGCTGCTGTTCAACGCGTCGAGCCAGGTTTACATGCCGCTGGTCATCGGACGCAAGACCTACGATGCCGAAAAGGACTTCACGCCGGTTGCACAGGTGGGCTATGTCCCGCTCGCCGTGGTGTTGAACCCGGCTGTGCCGGGCAAGACGCTGGCCGAGTTCGCGGCGAGCGCGCGCAGCCAGCCGGGCAAGTTGACCTGGGCCACCTCCGGCCTGGGCACGACTAGCCACCTCACCGAGGAGATGATCAACCGCCAGCTCAAGCTGGACATGGAGATCGTGCTCTACAAGGGCGCCGCGCCACAGTTGACCGACGTGGTCGGCGGCCACGTGTCCGCGGCGGTTTCGCCGCTGCCCGGCGTTTCTCCGTTCATCAAGGCCGGCAAGCTCAAGGCCGTTGCCGTGACGAGCGCGAAACGGCTGGCGAGCATGCCGGACGTTCCCACCGTCGCCGAGAGCGGCATGCCCGGTTTCGAGCTGCTGTCGTGGTATGGCCTGTGGGGACCGGCAAACATGTCCAAGGAGGTGGTTGCCAAGCTCAACGCCGCGGTGCACCAGGCGGTGAAGAATCCCACGGTACGTGCGCGCTTTGCCGAACTGTCCTTCGAGACCGCGGACAATACGCCCGCGCAGTTCGCGGGCCTGATCCAGGACGAGATCCGCCGCGTCGGCCAAGTCGTCAAGGCAGCCAACATTCGCATCGATCCTTGAGGAGGTTGCCATGCTCACTCAAGCACTGGCCGGCTGGATTGCCGGGCTGCGGTCCGAGCACATCCCTGCCGACGTGAAGCGCCAGGTCGCGCTGCTGTCTCTGGACACCTTTGGTTGCGCGCTCAGCGGTGCCGTGCAGCCTTGGTCTGTTGCGATCCGCGACTGGGCGCTCGACGGTGGCACGCCCTCGACCGGCGCGGCGCGCATCTGGGGTGAAGCTGCGCCACGGCTGCGGCCGGCAGATGCGGCCCTGGTCAATGGTGCGGCCACGCACGGTTTCGAGGTGGACGACTTCCACAACGCCAAGGTGCATCTTGGCGCCGTCGTGTTGCCGGCCGCTTTCGCAGTCGGCGAGGCAGTGGGCGCGGCGCCCGCGGCGATAGAGGCAGCGATCGTAGCCGGCTACGAAGTCATCATCCGCAGCTCGCTGGCGCTGCGGCCGGCCCGCGCCCGCGAGCGTGGCTGGCACCTGACCTCGGTTTGCGGACCGCTCGGCGCGGCCACGGCCGCGGCCATGCTGCTGCGGCTGGATGCACAGCGCACCGCGTGGGCGTTGGGCCTGGCCGGCACACAGGCCTGCGGCCTGTATGCCTTCACGGCCGACGGCAGCGATTCCAAGCGGTTGCACCCGGGGCGCGCCGCGCAGGCCGGCGTGATGGCGGCGCAGCTGGCCGCGCGAGGACTCAGCGGGCCGACGCAGATCTACGAGGCGGCCGACGGCGGCCTGCTGTCCACGTTCACCGACCAGAGCGATCCTGCCCAGTTGCTTGATCGCCTGGGCGAGCACTGGCACGCACCGCACACCAACTTCAAGCCTCACGGCTGCTGCGGCAGCGCGCATGCGCATGTGGATGCCGCGCTCGCGCTGCGTCCACGCTGGCGACGCCGAGGGAGGGTGCGTGCCGGCATGGCCAGCATCGTGGACCAGCAATGCGGCTACCTGTACCGCCCCGGCACGGCGCTGAATGCGCAGATGAGCGGCCGCTACGCGATCGCCACCGCGCTGCTCAAGGGTGCGGTGCTGCCGGCGCAATTCGAAGCGCCGTGCCTGGCCGACCCGGAGGTCGTCGCGCTGGCGAATGCCATCGAGATCGTGCGCGACCCGGCGCTCGATGCCCTCTACCCGGCGCGCTTTTGCGGCTGGGTCGAGGCCGAGACCGTCGAGGGCCGACTCGAGCGGGTCGAGGTGCTGGACCCGTCCGGCAGCGCTTCGAACCCACAGCGCCCCCAGGCGATCCGAGCCAAGTTCAGGACCCTCACGGAAGGGCTGCTCGACGCCTCGGCCGCTTCGCGCGTCCAGGCCGCCTTCGAAGGCCTGGACCGCACGCTTCTACGCGTCCTGCTGGACGCCGCCGTCGTGCATCGCGTCGCCTGAGCCGCCATGGCCCATCTCACGCAGCACCTCGTCCACCACGCGGCGCAGGGCTGGCGATGGGTTGGCGCCACGCCAGATCGCGTCGATTCGAAGCCGGCCGGCCGTCGCCGGCAAGTGGTGAAAGGCCAACCCGGGGAGCCCGTCATCGGCATAGCCGCGCGGCACGATGGACACCCCCAGGCCTTGCCGCACCATGTGCAGCACGCTGGCCGGGTGGCGCGCGACGTGGGCGATGCGCGGGCTGAAGCCTTCGTGCTGGCACGAGGCGATCAGCGCGTCGAACAGCGCCGGCGCGTGCTCACGCGAGAACGCCACGACCGGTTCGGACTCGACGTCGCGAAGCTGCAATCCTGGCCGCCCAGCCAGCGGGTGGTCCGCGGGCAGCACCAGCGCGAAGCTGTCGTCAAGCACGTTCAGCCGCGCGAGCCCGCGCACGTCCGGCCGCGCGTGGATGAAGCCCAGGTCCAGCTTGTCGACGACGAGGCTGCGCACCTGCTCGTCGGTATTCATGTCCGAGACCGCCAGCGTCACGCCTGGCAGCCGCTGGCACAACTGCTCCCGCAGCCGCGGCAGCACGTGGAACAGCGCCGAAGTGGCCATGCCGACGCGCAGCACCGCCTGCTCGCCGTAGGCAGCCTGGCGCATGCGGTGCGCCACGGCCTGCGCGCGTTCGAGCAGATCGCGGCTCTCGCAAAGGAAAACGCGGCCCGCGTCAGTGAGCTTGACCTCACGCCGCGTGCGGTAAAGCAGTTCGACGCCCAGCTCTTCCTCCAGCGACTTGATCTGCTGCGACAGGGGAGGCTGGCTCATGTGCAGCCGCTCGGCGGCGCGGATGAAGCTCAACTCCTCGGCCACGGTCACGAAGTACTTGAGTTGTCGCAGGTCCATCAATCCTCCGTCATGCAGGCGCGGGCGGGTGCGCAGCGCCCTCTGTCGTCCTGCCCCTGCCCATTACCCTTCAACCAGGAACACCCATGACGACACCACACGCTTCCCATGCCGGTCCCACCGCGGCGCAACGCTGGCCTGCCGAAGAGCGTCGCGTACGCATGAGCGATGCAGTGGAGATCCTCGTCTACGTGCAGGGCCGTGGCCCGGTGATCGTGTTGTTGCCCTCGCTCGGCCGTGGCGCGACCGATATGGAAGAGCTGGCGCTGCCGCTGTGCGAAGCAGGCTACCGGGTGCTGCGCCCCGAGCCACGCGGCCATGGCGGCAGCACCGGCCCGCTGGAGGGCAAGACGCTGCATGACTGGGCTGGCGACATCGCCGCCGTGATCCACAGCGAAACCGACGTGCCGGTGTGGGTGGTCGGCCATGCCCACGGCAACTGGATTGCGCGGACCCTGGCGAGCGACCATCCGGCGCGGGTACGCGGGCTGATCCTGCTTGCCGGCTCGGCGGGCAAGGTGCCCGCGGGCATGCAGGCCCAGCCAATTCCTCCCGAGGTGCGAGCCATGATCGAGCGCTGCGCCGAGCCTGGCCTGCCCGATCGTGACCGGCTGGAAGCGCTGCAGCGCGTGTTCTTCGCGCCGGGCAACGACGCCAGGCCTTGGCTGACCGGCTGGGACCGCCACCTGATGGCCATGCAGACCGCAGCGCAGAAGCGCACGCCGGTTGACGAATTTTTCGCGGGTGGCGACGCACCGATCCTGAATGTTCAAGCGTCGCACGACGTGGTCGCACCGCCGGCCTACGCGAACGTGCTGCGCGAATACCTGGGCGAGCGCGTCACCAACGTGACGATCAACGGTGCCGGCCACGCGCTGCTGCCCGAGCGGCTGGATGAGGTCGTTGCCGCGGTGCTGGGCTGGATTCGAACGCACGAGACCGCCGAGACGTGCTGATTGCCACCAAAACTCTACGAGCCAGGAGAAAGAGCGCAGCATGTCCGCGACCCCCATGCGACAGAGAGCCGGTGACGGCACAGGTCATGATGCAGGGGGCGTGGTCATGGTGAGGCCTCTTCCGCTGAAAGGTCCGTGGGGAAGGAAAGGTCTGGGAAAGCGCGCGGCTTGCGTCAAGCCACGCGCTGGTACATCGTTCGCTGCGTGTTCCTGAACGAGGGCCTCACGCGCGAGCTCCAGGGCGTGCCGCGTACCGCGAGCCAGGCCGGGCTGTTGAAGGCCGCCCGATCGGCCAGGTCGTAGCAGGCGTGGTAGCGCGGGCCCGTGCCCTCGACCCTGACGTAGCGCGCCGCCTGTACCGTGCCGGGCACGGCAGCGAGCCCGGGCAGGTGCTCCTGCTCGTACCAGGCGTTGAAGTCGGCTTCGTGCTGCGGCAGCACATCCGTCGCGACGATGTAGTGCCACGGTGCGTCGGCACCTGCCGAAGCGCCGGGCACGACGAGCGAAGGTTTCAACCGCACCAGTGGCACGTCCGCGGCCAATGCGGCAGGGCGGTCGTCCTGCATCCAGTAAGCGCAGCCCTCGGAGCCGTCCTCCGAGCGGTAGACGCGTGCGCCTGAAAGCTCACAAGTCCCCGACAGCTGCTGCGATGTGTCCCAGGAGAAGCGGGCGAACCACATGGCCGGCCTCAGTGGATCTTCGGCGTTGTGCCGCGAGGGCAGCGGCCGGGCACGGAGCGAGTCGTCATCACTCCACCTTGATCTTCTTGTCCTGGATGAGCTTGCCCCACTTGTCGGTGTCGCGCTTGAGCAGCGCTGCAAGTTCCGCCGGGGTGGACGGCGCGGGCTCCGCGCCAACGTCCATCAGCTTTGCCTTCACGCTGGGCTGGGACAGTGCTCGGCGCACGGCGTCGTTGAGTGCGGTGACCGTGGCTGCAGGCGTTTTGGCGGGTGCAAACAGCGCGTACCAGTTGTTGGTGTCGACATTGGCAATGCCCTGCTCGGCCAGCGTCTTCACCTCGGTCAGCGCCGGATGGCGCTTGGTCGAGGCGATTCCGACCGGCTTGAGCTTGCCGCTGCGCACGAACGTGATCAGCCCCGGGATGTCGCCGAAGAAGGCTGATACCTGGCCGCCCATCACGTCGGTGATGGCCGGTGCTGCGCCCTTGTACGGCACGTGCAGCAGGTCCACCTTGGTGGAGTCCTTGAGCTGTTCCATGGCCAGGTGCGGGATGCTGCCGATACCCGACGAGGCCAGCGTGACCGGGTTCTTGGACTTCTTGGCGTTGGCCATGAACTCTGCAGCATCCTTGGCCGGATCGGCCGGGCTCACCACCAGCAGCTCGACGTTGTTGACGATGACCGAGACAGGCGTGAAGTCGCGTATCGTGTCGTAGGGCAGCTTCTCATAAAGCGAGGCATTGATGGCGGCGGCACCCACGCTCGTGATCCACAGCGTGCTGCCATCGGCCTTGGACCGCATCACCTCGCCAGCGCCGATCGCGCCATTGGCACCGGCCTTGTTGTCCACGATCACCGTCTGGCCAAGCTCCTTGCCCAACTGCTCAGCCAGGACACGCGCGACGAAATCCACCGGTCCTCCTGGCGGGAAGGACACGACAATGCGGGTGCTCTTGGCCTGCGCATGAGCTGCAAGGGGCAGCGCGGCACAGAGAGTGGCTGCGAGCAACGTGCGTCGGATCATGGGGCTGTCTCCAGGGTCTTGTTCGATGCCCTGTGCTGCACCGCTGCGCGGCGCCGCG
The DNA here is from genome assembly GCF_034427735.1 of Azohydromonas lata. NCBI lineage: Bacteria > Pseudomonadati > Pseudomonadota > Betaproteobacteria > Burkholderiales > Sphaerotilaceae > Azohydromonas > Azohydromonas lata. The sequence goes on along the minus strand of NZ_JAXOJX010000011.1, from coordinate 74,621 downwards.
AGGCATCCCGTTCGTCATGGCGCTGATTCTGGACAGCCCGTCACCATGAGAACAGGACGATGCATCGATAGCAGTTATGCGTGCAGGCTATGGCCTATCGCGCTTTGCCGGCTTGCTCGCATGTCCCAACCAAGGCCTGCGCACGGCTCGCTCCGGTTTCGGGTCAGGCAGCCGAAATCCCTTCTTGCAGACGCTTCGCGAGGGCCAGCAACGGCTCGTGCAGCCGATCCACCACGGCCTGAGGTGTCTCTTCGCCGGTAACGCTCATGTTGAGCACGTGCACGGGATGCTTGCCCAGCACGACAGGGGTGGCCAAGGCCACGACTTGTGGCTGCCACGAGGCCCAGCAGTAACCTGCGTTTTTCACGTTGGCTACGGCCTGGGTGATCTCGCGTGACAGGCCACTCCATTCGCCGCGACGTCGGGCCTTGAAGTGCGCGAGCAGCCGCTTGCGCACCGGTTCATCCGCCGCTGCAAGCCAGGCATGGCCCAACGAGGTGAGTTCCATCGGCACGCGCTGCCCGGCCACCACGTTTCGCCAGGCCACGCGGCGGCTGTAGCGCACGGACTCCAGGTAGACCATCTCATCGCGGTCTGCCACCGCCAGTCCGACGTTGATTTTGAGTTTCTCTGCCTCGGTGCGCATGAGCGGGCCCGCCACGGCCAGCACGGGCGATCCGGTGCGCATGGCATGCGCCAGGCTCAGGACCGGCGCGGCCAGCCGATAGGCCCGACGGCTTCTGTCGCGCTCCAGCATCCCGCAGTCCATGAGGGTCTGCGTCAGCCGGCTCACCGTTGCGCGCGAGAGCCCCGTGCGCTCGGCGAGCTCGCCGTTGCCCAGCAGGTCCGCCCCGGGCCGAAAGGCACGAAGGATCTCCACACCCCGCTCCAGCGAGCGATTGCGCTCAGCGCTGGAGGGCTTTTCATCGGCCGTTGCCTGGGGCTTTTCCATGGCGTCCTTCTCTCTGAGCTGACAGGCAATTTCCACCTGCCGGAAAGTCGGTGGTGCAAATGCCGAGTGTGCCACCTAACCTTCACGGCATCGATGGGAGCCATGCAGTTTGCTTTCCACCGTATCCAACAAGGCCGACGCCGACGTCGGCGCGTTTTTCAGGAGACACCGTCCATGCAGATGACCTTGCGTTCCGGCCTCGCACGGCTGGGTGCTTTTGTGGCAACCGTGGCCCTGGCCACGAGTACGGCGCTCGCAGCCTATCCCGACAAGCCGATCCGCCTTGTGGTGCCGTTTGCGCCAGGCGGCGGCACCGATCTGATTGCCCGCACGTTAGGCCAGGGCATGGCCAAGGAACTGGGCCAGCCCGTCGTGGTGGACAACAAGCCCGGCGCCGGCACGATCATCGGCACCGATGCGGTGGCCAAGAGCGCGGCCGACGGCTACACGCTCGTGCTGGCCACGATCGCGCATGCGGTGAACCCCAGCCTGCAGCCCAAGCTGCCCTATGCATGGGACAAGGGCTTCGCGCCGGTGATGCTCATCGGCCGCGGCCCCAACGTGCTGGTGGTGCGGGCTGAGAGCCCTTACAAGAGCGTCAAGGATGTGATTGCCGCGGCCAAGGCGGCGCCGGGCAAACTGACCTACGCCAGCCAAGGCAACGGCACCTCGGCCCACCTGGCCGGCGAGTTGTTCACGAACCTGGCCAAGGTCCAGATGACCCATGTGCCCTACCGCGGCGCCGGCCCGGCCATCACGGACCTGCTCGGCGGCCAGGTAGACATGATCTTCGGCACCGCCGCTGCGGTGTCCACCTTCGTTGACAGCGGCAAGCTGCGCGCGCTGGCCGTGACGACCCCTGAGCGCTCCCCGGCACTCAAGGACGTGCCCAGCGTCGCCGAGACCGTGCCGGGCTACGTGGTGGAGAGCTGGTACGGCGTCTATGCCCCCGCCGGCACCCCGGCCGACGTGATTGCCAGGCTCAATGCCGCGGCGAAGAAGGCCGCGCGCACGCCTGAATTCGCCAAGAAGGTCGAGCAGGAAGGTCTCGTCATCAGCGCCGGCACGCCGGCCGAGCTCGACGCCTACGTGCATGCCGAGGAGGCCCGCTGGCGCAAGCTGGTCAAGGACAACAACATCAAGTCGGAGTAAGCCCGAAGCCAGCCTTCCCCTCACCGAACTTACGCATTTCCATCATGACCAACGAACTCATCGACCTGCAGGTCCACGCCGGCATCGCCACGCTGACCCTCAACCGCCCCGACAAGCGCAACGCCATGAGCGACGCCATGCGCAGCCAGTTCATCGAGGCGCTGGAGCACGTGTCCGCCGACAAGGCGATCCGCGCCCTGGTGCTCACCGGCGCCGGCAAGGGCTTCTGTGCCGGCGGCGACATCGCCGGCATGGAGCGGCGCATGAGCGCCCCGGCCGGCGAAATCGCCTTCAACGGCTGGCACCGCCAGCAGCGCGTGCACCACACCCAGGCGCTGCTGCACACCATGCCCAAGCCGGTGATCGCCGCGGTCAACGGCGCCGCGTCGGGGCTGGGTGCCGACACGGCGCTGGCCTGCGACTTCATCATCGCCAGCGAGTGGGCCAGCTTCACCTGGTCCTACATCCACCGCGGCATCGTGCCGGACGGCGGCGGCATGTACTTCCTGCCACGCCGCGTGGGCCTGCCCAGGGCCAAGGAGCTGATCTTCACCGGCCGCAAGGTCGATGCCGACGAGGCGCTGGCGCTGGGCATCGTGGACCGCAAGGTCAGCGCCGAAACGCTGGTGGCCGATGCGCAGGCCTGGGCCGCCGAGCTGAGTCAGGGCTCGGCCACTGCGCTGGCGCTGGGCAAGACCATCCTCAATCAGAGCTTCGAGCTCAGCGCGCAGCAGGTCTTTGCCCAGGGTAGCCAGGCCCAGGGCATCTGCTACACGAGCACCGAGCACCGCGAATCCGTCATGGCGTTCCTCGCCAAATCCGCCGCCAAGTGAACTGCCCGCCGAGTACCGACATGAACGCCATCTCCCGACTCTTGAAGCCCCACAGCGTCGCCGTCATCGGCGCCTCGGCCGACGCCACCAAGACCGCCGGCCGCCCGGTGTCGTATCTGGTCAAGCATGGCTTCCAGGGCGATATCTATCCCGTGAACCCCAAGGCCGAGCGTATCGGCGAGCTGCGCTGCTACCCCGACATCGCCTCGCTGCCGGCGGTGCCCGACGTGGGCATCGTGTTGCTGGGTGCGGAGCGCGCGCACCTGGCCGTGCGCGAGCTGGCCCAGCGCGGCTGCGCCGCCGCCATCGTGCTGGCCAGCGGCTACACCGAGACCGGCGAGGAAGGCGCGCGGCGCCAGCGCCAGCTCATCGACGCCGCCGGCTCCATGCGGCTGCTGGGTCCCAACACCATCGGCCTGGTGAACCTCACTGACAACATCGTGCTGTCGGCCACCGGTGCGCTGGAGATGGAGCACTTCCCGGTGGGCGCCATCGGCGTGGTGTCGCAAAGCGGCGGCATCCTGGGCGCGCTGCTGTCGCGCGCCGCGGCGCGGGGCATCGGACTGTCCAAGCTCATCTCCACCAGCAACGAGGTGGACCTGGAGCTGGCCGACTTCATCGACCACCTGGTGGACGACGAGGCCACCAAGGTGATCGCGCTCTACGTCGAGACGGTGCGCAATCCCGAGAAATTCCGCGCCGCGGCGCTGCGGGCCGCGCGGGCCGGCAAACCCATCGTCGCCTTCAAGATCGGCCGTTCCGAGGCCGGCGCGCAGGCCGCCGTGTCGCACACCGGCGCGCTGGCCGGCGCCGACCGCATGTACGACGCGCTGTTCCGGCAGACCGGCGTCATCCGCGCCCAAACCTTCAGCGACCTGCTCGACATCCCGGCTGCGCTCTCCACCGGCCGCGTGCTGCGCAACAAGCGCGTGGCGATCCTGACCTCCACCGGGGGGGCCGGCACGCTGGTGTCGGACAGCCTGGGCGTGTCGGGCTTCGAGACGCCGGCGCCGGACGCCGAGACGGCCGCCGCGCTGCGCGCGCTGCAGACGGGCGACCACGCCGCGCTGGACCGCAACCCCATCGACGTGACGCTGGCCGGACTGCGGCCCGACCTGCTGCGCGGCGCGATCAAGGCGGTGCTGGCCAGCCCCAGCTACGACGCGCTGGTGGTGATCGTGGGCTCTTCCAGCCTGGCGATGCCGGAGCTCATGGCCGGCGCCATCCAGGACTGCCTGCCGCTGTCGGACAAGCCCGTGCTGGCCTACGTCAGCCCGCATGCGCCCGAGGTGGGCGCGCTGCTGACCCGTCGCGGCGTGCCGGCCTTCGCCGCAGCCGAGAGCTGCACGGCCGCCCTGGCCGGAATGCTGCAGGCCAGCCAGTGGAAAGCGCCCGTGGCCGAGGCGCCGCAGGCGGCCGCCGTGCCGGCGGACGACTTCCCTGCCGGCTCGCTGGACGAGGCGCAGGCCAAGCAACTTTTCGCGCGCTTTGGCGTGCCCTGCGCCCGCGAGGTCGTCGTCCAGACGGCTGCCGAGGCCGAGCAGGCCGCGCGCGAGCTGGGCGGCCGGGTCGTGCTGAAGATCCTGTCGGGCGAGATCACCCACAAGAGCGACGTGGGCGGCGTGGCCGTGGGCCTGACCGCCGAGCAGATCGGCGTGCGGCTGACCGAGATGGCCGCGCAAGTGGAAGCCCGCGCCGGCGTGCGGCCGCAGCGCTTCCTGGTGCAGGAGATGGTTGCGGGTGGCGCAGAGCTGATCCTGGGCCTGCACCGCGACGCGCTGGGCACGGCCGTGCTGCTGGGCATGGGCGGCGTCACGGCTGAGCTGTTCAAGGACACCACGATGCGGCTGCTGCCGCCCGGCGGGCCGCTCAGCCGCGAGGAAGCGCTGTCCATGGCGCGCGAGCTCAAGACCTGGCCGCTGCTCGACGGCTTCCGTGGCCGGCCCAAGGCTGACGTGGACGCGTTGGTGGATGCCATCGTCGCCTTCTCCGCCATGGCGGCCCAGCTTGGCGACCGGCTGTCCGAGGCGGAGATCAACCCGGTGTTCGTGCTGCCTCAGGGCCAGGGCGTGCGCGCCGCTGACGGCGTGGCCGTGCTCGCGCGCTGAACGAAGCGGTCCGCACCGCTCGGACCGTCACCACAAGGCCCTGGCGCCTGGCGCCGGGGCCAAAGTTGCGGCGCGCGCCCTCGGCACGCGCCGCCATGAATCAACACGCTCAAGGCCCTGGGGGCCGGGTATTGACATCACCGGAGCAGCGACATGAGCGCCCGTGTACACCTGGAACGCGACGGCGACGTGGCCGTCGTCGTGATCGACAACCCGCCCGTGAATGCCGGCTCGGCCCAAGTGCGCCGCGGCCTGCTGGAAGTTTTGGAGACGGTGGCCAGCGACGGAGGCATCCACGCCGCCGTGCTCATCGGCGCAGGAAATTGCTTCATCGCCGGCTCCGACCTGCGCGAGTTCGGCCAGCCGTTGCAGGAGCCGCAGTTGCCGGCGGTGATTGCGGCCATCGAGGCCTGCGACAAGCCCGTGGTGGCGGCACTGCACGGTGCGGCGCTGGGTGGCGGCTTCGAGCTGGCGCTGGGCTGCGATGCCCGCGTGGCTGCTGCCGGCACCGTGGTCGGCCTGCCCGAGGTCACGCTGGGCATCATCCCGGGTGCGGGTGGCACGCAGCGGCTGCCGCGCCTGGTGGGCGTGCCCAAGGCCATCGAGTTGACTTGCAGCGGCGCCCGCGTGCCCAGCGGCCAGGCCCTGGCGCTGGGGCTCATCGACTGCGAGGCGCAAGGCGATCTGCGCGCGGCTGCCGTGGCCCATGCCCGCGGCCTCGTCGGCAACAAGGCCCGCGTGCGTGACCGCGTCGTGCCGGCGGCAGACGCCCAGGCGGTGGAGCAGGCTGCGGCGGCAGCGCTCAAGGCCGGCAAGGCACGCCCGGCGGTGCACGCGGCCATCGAGGCCGTGATGTCCGCGGCGCAAGTTCCCATTGAGGAGGGCCTGGCGAGCGAGCGTTCCGCGTTCCAGGCGCTGCGCGTCTCGCGCGAAGCGCGCGCGCTGCGCCACCAGTTCTTCGCCGAGCGCGACAGCGCACGGCTGCCTGAGCTCGAAGGCGTGGCACCGCGCCCGGTGCAGCACGTCGCCGTCATCGGCGCGGGCACCATGGGAACAGGCATCGCCATCGCCGCGTTGGATGCCGGCTTCGATGTCGCGCTGCTGGAGCAGGACGAGGCCGCGCTGCGGCGCGGCACCGAGCGCATCCGCGAGCACTACGCGAGCCGCGTGCAGGCGGGCAAGCTCAAGGCATCGACGGCGGCGCAGTGCGAGGCGCGGTTGCAGCCCACCATCGACTGGTCGGTGCTGGGCTCCAGCGACCTGGTGATCGAGGCGGTGTTCGAAGACCTGGACGTCAAGCGGCAGGTGTTCGCGCGCATCGACACCCTGGCCCGGCCCGGCGCGGTGCTGGCCTCCAACACCTCGTACCTGGACCTGGACGCCATCGCCGGCGCCACGCGGCGCCCGCAGGACGTGATTGGGCTGCACTTTTTCAGCCCCGCCCACGTGATGCGGCTGTTGGAGGTGGTGCGCGGCGCGGCCACCGCGGCCGACGCGCTGGCCACCGGGCTGGTGGTCGCCAAGCGGCTGCGCAAGCTGCCAGTGGTCACGGGCAATGCCTTCGGTTTCATCGGCAACCGCATCTACGCGGCCTACCGTCGTCAGTGCGAATTCATGATCGAGGAGGGCGCCTGGCCCGCGCAGGTGGACGCTGCGCTGGAGGCTTTCGGCTTTGCCATGGGGCCCTTCGCGGTGGCGGACCTCTCAGGGCTGGACATCGCCTGGCGCATGCGCCAGGCGCAGGCCGCCACGCGCGACCCGGCTGCGCGCTACGTGCACATCCCGGACCGGTTGTGCGAGGCCGGTCGCCTGGGGCGCAAGACCGGGGCGGGCTACTACGTCCACGAAAGCGGCAGCCGCGGCCGCAAGAGCGATCCGGCGGTGCACACGCTCATCGAGCGGGCCCGTGCGGACAAGGGCCTGGTGCCGCGCACGCTGAGCGACGACGAAATCCAGCGCCGTGCGCTGCTGGCCATGGTCAACGAGGCGGCGCGGCTGCTTGCCGAGGGCGTGGCCCGCCGCGCCAGCGACGTGGACGTGGTCCTGGTCAACGGCTTCGGCTTCCCGCGCTGGGAAGGCGGCCCAGTGTTCTGGGCGCGCGAGCGCGGCGCCGAGGCGCTCGCCCAGGACATGGACTGGCTCGCCGATCTCAGCGGCCCCGGCTTCGTGCGCGGCGACCTGTGCCACGTGCTGCAGCAGCTCGCGTGACGCCCGGCTTTCACCAGACCTATCGGAGACTCCCATGACCCGACACGCCTTCATCTGCGACGCGCTGCGCACGCCTTTCGGCCGCTACGGCGGCAGCCTCTCGTCCGTGCGCGCCGATGACCTCGGCGCCGTGCCGCTCAAGGCCCTGGCCGAGCGCCACCCGAACCTGGATTGGGAAGCCTTTGGCGACGTGATCTACGGTTGCGCCAACCAGGCCGGCGAGGACAACCGCAACGTCGCGCGCATGTCGCTGCTGCTCGCCGGCTTGCCCATGAGCCTGCCCGGCTCCACCGTCAATCGGCTGTGCGGCTCGGGCATGGATGCCATTGGCACTGCCGCACGCGCCATCAAGGCCGGCGAAACCGAATTGATGGTGGCCGGCGGCGTGGAAAGCATGAGCCGCGCTCCTTTCGTCATGCCCAAGGCGACCGCTGCTTTCAGCCGTCAGAACTCGGTGGAAGACACCACCATCGGCTGGCGCTTCGTCAACCCGGCGATGAAGGCAGCCTACGGCGTGGATTCCATGCCTGCGACGGCGGAGAACGTCGCCACCGAGTTCGGCATCAGCCGCGAGGACCAGGACAAGTTCGCCCTGGCCTCGCAGCGCAAGACCGTGGCGGCGCAGAAGGCCGGCCTGCTGGCCGCCGAAATCACGCCGGTGACGATCGTGCAGAAGAAGGGCGATGCCCTGGTGGTGAGCCAGGACGAGCACCCGCGCGAAACGTCGCTGGAGGCGCTGGCCCGGCTCAAGGGGGTGGTGCGCCCGGACGGCACTGTCACGGCCGGCAATGCCTCGGGCGTCAACGACGGCGCCTGCGCGCTGATCCTGGCCGGCGAAGCCGCCGCAGTGCGGCAGGGCCTGACGCCGCGCGCCCGTGTGGTGGGCATGGCTACCGCAGGCGTGGCGCCGCGGATCATGGGCATCGGCCCGGCACCGGCGACGCGCAAGGTGCTGGCGCTCACAGGCCTGAGCCTGGAGCAGATGGACGTGATCGAGCTCAACGAGGCCTTCGCGGCGCAGGGCCTGGCCGTGCTGCGAGAGCTGGGCCTGCGCGACGACGACCCGCGCGTGAACCCGTGGGGTGGCGCCATCGCGCTGGGCCACCCGCTGGGCGCCAGCGGCGCACGGCTGGTGGCCACGGCCGTGAACCAGTTGCACCACACAGGCGGACGCTACGCGCTGTGCACGATGTGCATCGGCGTGGGCCAGGGCATCGCCATCGTGCTCGAAAGGGTTTGACCCCTCGGGGCTGCCTACGGCAGCCTCGCGAGCCGAGTTCCTCTTGTGCGGGCCTCTGCACCCGCTGCAGACGTCCGTCGCCTGCCTGGAAGCACTTCGCGTGCTGCCAGTGTCCCCAGCGCCGTACCGCCAAGGTGCGATGCGCCATCCCCAACCTCATGACGAGGAGACACCCATGATGAAAAAAATCGCCATCGCGGTGGCCGCCCTGCCCGCGGCCTTCGCCGCGCAGGCCCAATCCGGCGTAACCCTCTACGGTCTGGTCGACGCCGGCGTGGAATTCGTCAACCACGCCAGCGCCACGGGAGGTTCCGTCACGCGGCTGACCTCCGGTGGCATGAACACGTCACGCTGGGGCGTTCGCGGCAGCGAGGACCTGGGCGGTGGCCTCAAGGCCGTGTTCCAGCTCGAATCCGGCATCTTCATCGACAACGGCAGCGTGGATACGCCCAGCAGCGTTCCGAACGGGTTGTTCCGCCGCCAGGCCAACGTTGGCCTGGAGGGTGCCTTCGGCCGGATCATCGCCGGCCGCTCGTACACCACGGCCTACGACTTCATCCTGCCGTTCGACCCCATGGGCTATTCGCCGGCCTACTCCTGGGCCACGGCCAGCAACGGCACCACGGCCGCCGCCTCCAGTGCGTATGGCATGACCACCGCTTTCGACAACATCCTGAAGTACACCGGCACGTTCGGCGGCTTCAAGGTCGGTGCCTCCTATGGATTTGGCGAAGTGGCGGGCGCCAGCGGTGCCGGGCGGCGTTACGCGCTCGCCGTAGGCTATGGCGCCGGGCCCTTCAGCGCCGCGCTTACGGGCGAGCGCATCAACGGCACGCAGAATCCGACGCCCCGCGACGAGACCACGGCGTACCACGCGGGCCTGGGCTGGCAGCTCAACAAGGACGTGGCTCTCAAGGCCGGTGCCCGCTACTACAAGATGGAGCGGGCCAGCGGTGCTGCAGAACTGCGTGCCAACACCTACTGGGTGGGCGCGAACTGGCAGGCGACCCCGGCGCTGGGGTTGTCCGCGGGGCTGTACTACCTGGACCAGCGCAACCTCGCCACCGAAGCTGATCCCAAGATGCTGGTGCTGCGCGCCCGCTATGCGCTGTCCAAGCGCACCGACTTGTATGCCACCGCGGGCCATGCCCGCGCCAAGAACGGCCAATCGGTGGCGCTGACCCGCGATGTCAGCCCGCAGGGCGTCACGGGTTTCCGTGACACGCAGACCGGTGTGATCGTGGGTGTGCAGCACCGGTTCTGAGTAACCGACTTACGAGTCAAGTGCCGTGAAGTGAGCCGTTCCAGGGTGTACCGGTTCTGACCATGGCGTTGAGCATGCTTGCGCATACAAGCCGCCAGCGCCACCTTGGGCAGCTTGCCCGCGGCACGCAGCCGCTCGTGGAACGCCTTGAGCGGCGGGTTGCGCACGACGGCAGTGAGCATGGCCTGCCGAGCACGCGGCGCACGTCAAAGCGCCCGCCCTGTACACGGCGTCGTCCGTTGCTGTAGCCCGAGTCACAGGCCACGGGAGCCACGCCCACGAGGGCGGCGATCTCACGCCTGATCAGCCGCCCGATCTCAGGCAACTCGGCAATGAGCGTGGCGCTGGCCACGGGGCCAATGCCGCGTGCGGACTGCAACAGTGCATTGTGCAATCGCTGATGCTGCCCTTGCGGGGCTCGCCACTTTGGCAAACTGCTGCTACGTCTGTAGCAGCAGCCCGGCAGTCCGGCCGCACCTCCACATGAACAACATCCAGCACGGTGACTCTCCTACGGGGCTACATCACGGGCCCCTGGCCGGCGTAGCGCTTTGCGCAGAGGATTTCAATGCCGTGTTCGCCGCCATGCCGGGGGTCTGGCTGCTGCTGGCCGCCGACGCTCCGCGCTTCACGATGCTGGCAGCCAGCGACGAGCGCCTCGCAGCAACCCTGACGACCCGGGAAGCCACTTTGGGCCGGCCACTGTTCGAGGTGTTCCCGGATGCCAACCCGGACAACCCCGAGCCCTCTGGTGTCGGCAACCTGCGCATGTCGCTGGAGACTGTGCTGCGTACCCGGGCGCCGCACCGCATGGCCATTCAGCGCTACGACTTGCGCCGCTCCGATGGCACCTGGGAGGAGCGCCACTGGGCACCGCTCAACGTGCCGGTGCCGGGCGCCGACGGTGAAGTGCGCTTCCTGCTTCACCATGTCCAGGACGTCACGCACGAGGTCATGGGGCACCTGGCACTTATAAAAGCCGAGCAACGCGCGGCGCGTCTGCTGGAGCAGATGACGGACGCGCACTTCGTGCTCGACCCGGAGTTTCGCTTCGTCTCGATGAACCCGGCCGCCGAACGCCTGGTCAGCAAGTCAAGGCGAGAAGTGCTCGGGCGCACCCATTGGGACGTGTTCCCGGCTTCCGTGGATCTGGACGCGGGCCACGCGTATCGGCGCGTGGTGACCGAAGGCGTGGAGCAGCACCTGCATCAGCACTACGTCGGCGAAGGCTATGACGTGCACCTCGAAATCGATGCCTATCCGACCGAGGAGGGCGGTGTCGCGATCTTTGCACGTGACGTCACCGAGCGGGTGCGGGAGGCCGATACGCGCCGCAAGGCCCAGGCGCAGCGCTTCATAGCCCAGTTGGAAGACGCGCTGCGCCCGCATGGCGAGGCCAGCGCCATCCAGGCTGAAGTGGCGCGTCTGCTCGGCGTGCACTTGGGTGCCAGCCAGATCGTGTACAGCGAGGTGCCGGACGCCATCGTCCAGGATTTTGGTTCGTACGTAGCACAGCAGCTCGTGGCAAGGCAAACGGTCGTGGTCGCCGACGTGCAGGAAGCGGCGCAGCGCCAAGGGCTGGACCATCTCATTGAGGTGGCAGCGGGCATTCGTGCCTGCCTGATCGTGCCGATCGTGAAAGACGGATGCCTCGCGGCCTGTCTGGCAGTCAGCCAGAGCGTGCCGCGGCACTGGACCGCCGACGAGATCGCACTGGTGGAAGACGTGGCCGAACGCGCCTGGGCCGCCGTGCAGCGCGCACGCGCCGAAGAGGCCCTGCGCCTGAGCGAGGAGCGCTATCGCACGCTGTTCGAGCGCATGAACGAAGGTTTCTGCACTGTCGAAGTGATATTTGACGCTGCAGGCCGCCCGGTGGACTTCCGGCTCGAATCCGTGAATCCGGCTTTCAGCCAGCAGACGGGCTTGCTCGATGCCGTGGGGCGACGCATGCGCGAACTCGCACCGCAGCACGAGGCGCACTGGTTCGAAACCTTCGGACATGTTGCCATCACGGGCGAGCCCGTCCACTTCGAAGGTGCGGCCAAAGCGCTGCAGCGGAGTTTCGAGGTGCACGCTTTTAAGGTCGGCCAGCCTGGAGAACGGCGGGTGGCCATCCTCTTCAGGGATATCACGCAGCGCAAGCAGGCGGAAGGCGAACTCCAGGCGCTCAACGCCGCCTTGGAGCAGCGCGTGTTGAATCGCACCGCCGAGCTGGTCACGGCGCGCGATGCTGCCCAGTCCGCCAACCAAGCCAAGAGCGCGTTTCTGGCCACGATGAGCCACGAGCTACGCACGCCGCTCAACGCCGTCATCGGGTTGAGTCACCTACTGCAGCAGATGGCACTGCCCCCACGGGCACAAGGCTTCGTCGGCCACGTCGCCCAGGCCGGTGAGCAGCTGTTGGCCCTGGTGAACGACGTGCTCGACCTCTCACGCATTGAAGCCGGGGAGATGCGGCTGGAGCGTGTCGCCTTTGATCTGGCATCCGTACTCGACGCCGTGCGTGCCATTGTGGAGCCACAGGCCTTGGCCAAGGGGCTGATGCTGGAGTTCGATGCCGGAGCGGACCTGGCAAAAATGCTCACCGGTGATCCGCTGCGCCTGAAGCAGGTGCTATTGAATCTGCTGGGCAATGCCGTCAAGTTCACGCTGACCGGCAGCATCAAGCTGCACGTTCAACAAAAAGCTCATGGGGTTGGAGAGGTGCTGCTTCGATTCGACGTCAGCGATACGGGCATAGGCATCGCGCAGCAGGCGCAGGCACGGATTTTCGAAGCCTTCACGCAGGCCGACTCCTCCACCACGCGGCGCTTCGGTGGCACGGGACTGGGCCTTTCCATCGTGCGGCATTTGGTGGACATGATGGGCGGCGAGCTAGCGGTGCAAAGCCAGCCGGGGCAAGGCAGCACCTTCAGCGTCGAGCTGCCGTTTCGCTTGGCGTGATCGACCGGGAACAGACTGGATTCTCCTAAAAGGAGGGCGAGGGCAAAGACTTTCTCAGTGCCGACACCGGCTGCTTCGCGCCGCTTGCCGGCTAAACCGATACGCGCAGAATGCTGCCGTTGTCCTCGTCCGTCAGCAGCAGCAGGCTACCGTCAGGTGCCTGTCGAACGTGGCGGAAACGCCTTCCCAATTCGGCGAACATAGGCGTGCGGGACACCACGGTACGGCCTTCAATGCCCACCAGCCACAGTTCCTTGCCACCCAGTCCGGCAAGGATCAGGTGGTCGCGCCACTCCGGGAACATGCGCCCATCGCAGAAGGCCATGCCGCTGGGCGCGATGCGCACCCGGCCCCAATGCGTCACAGGCTGATCCAGGCCAGGCGCGGACGTGCTCCCGCCCACCACCGTGCAGGTATCTACCGGCGTCCCATATTCACAACCATAGGAAATCTTGGGCCAGCCGTAGTTGTGTCCTGGCTCGATGACATTGAGCTCATCGCCGCCTTGCGGGCCATGCTCACTGCTCCAGATGTCGCCCGTGACCGGGTGCATCGCCAGGCCTTGAGGATTGCGGTGGCCCAGCGTCCACAGCTCGGGCTGTGCGACCTCATGGCCTATGAACGGATTGTCCTGCGGCACGCTTCCGTCCCGGTTGATACGCACGATCTTTCCAAGATGACTGCGCAGCCATTGCGCCTGTCGCCTCAGCAGCTCGTTGCGCCCCTCGCCCACAGTGATGAAGAGCTTGTCGTCTCCCGCCAAGAGCAGACGGGAGCCATAGTGGAACGTGCTCAAGCTCAAGGGGTACTTCGGAAAGGCGCGGAAGATGACCGTGAAATCATGCAGCTCGGTGCCAACAAGACGCGCCCGGGCGACCGCAGCCCCGGCACGGTCGGATTGCTCGTCCGTACCCAGCTCCGCGTAGCTGAGATAGACCCAGATGTCACCGCCTTCACTGTGGTCCACCGCGACGTCCAGCAACCCGCCGTGGCCGGCAGTCTGGAGCCGCCCAATAGGGAAACCAGTAACCGTGCTGATCTTGCCGCCGTCCGCGCTTACAAGGCTCAAGCGACCGACGCGCTCCGTCACGAGCATGCTGTTGTCGGCCAGGAAGGCCAAGCCCCACGGGTGATCGAGGCCACTGCGCACCGTGCTCACGGTCGGCAGCAGGCCGCCCAAGGCCTTCACGCCCTCCAGGGCGCTTTCCGTGCGCGCCGCACTGCTGCCTCCGCCACAACCGGGCAGTAACGCGGCGACCCCGGCAGCGCTTGCAGCACCAGCCATACGGCGAAGTAATTCGCGTCGAGAATATCCGCTCAAGGTTGTTGCCAAAGCGGTATTTGGGCCCATGCGCATACATCTGTCCCTATGAAGTCGAAGGAAAGAGAACTTGGGAATTGTTTGGGAAGGCTCACCAAGCAGAAGAATCTCACACCAAGGCGCGCACTTTTGAATCGATTTGCATCTGATGCGGGGGCTCGTAGTTTTACGAAATGTACGGATCGGACGCTCTTTGCAAGCTCCACGTGGTGATGAGACCTGGCCTGCAAACATGTATACGGCTCGCTTGATGGGCAAGCCCTGTAGTCACGCCTGCGGCCTCGATGAGAACTCGCACAGCCACTTGCTCTGCGCGTCCGCCACGGATGTTCACGACAGCGGTCGATTGATGCACGAGCAACTGCCCTAGCCCATGCACTGCGCCCACTGAACCGAACGAGTGTGGCTCATAGGCCCCCGCGGGGTTTGACATGGACGATGAGCTTGCCGCCTGTGCGTTGATCGAACTCGCGGATGCGCTGTATCAGCGGTGCGGTGAGCACCTGCCCTACAGCCAGCATCAGCACGCCGGTAGGCGACACCAGGTCGCGCGCCAGCACCATCGTGGGTTCGAGCAGCTGCGAGCCCAGTATCACCTCGGGGTTGGACTGCCGCCGTTCGGGCTCGGTGATGTGCAGGAAGACATCCACCACCTCGGGGTCGAACTGAGTGCCGCGGCCATGGCGGATCAAGGCACGAGCCTCCTGCAGTGTCAATGGCGACTCGACCAAATGCCCGTTTTGCATCTCGTCGAAGGCGTCGACCACCGCGAGGATGCGAGCACCCAGTGGAATGGACTGGCCACTTTTTCCGACCGGAAAGCCCTTACCGTCGAATCGTTCATGGTGAGACCGGATGAGCGCCGCCACCTGCTGCATCTCCTCCATAGGCATCAGCGCCTGTTCGCCCAGTTCCGTGTGCCGCTGGTACTGCATGGACTCCTTGTCCGAGCACTTTGCGGCAGGTTTGGCCAACAGCGCATCGGGCAGTCCGATCAGACCGATGTCGTGCAGCAGCGATGCCACGAAGATCTGCTGCACCTCGTCGTCGGGGCAAGCCATGGCTTGCGACAGCTTGCGCGCCAAATCGGCAACCCGCCTGCCGTGCCCAGCCAAGCGCCCGCCGCGCATCTCGATCAGGCCCGAGAACACCTTGATGCCGGTGAGATAGCTGCGTTTGAGCGTGTCGTTGGCCTTGGCCAGCGCCTCGGTGCGCTCCTGTACACGCTGCTCGAGCGTTTCATTGGCTTGTTGCAGCTCCGCGTTTTGGCGTGACGTCAGCGCTTCCAGCCGACGGCGCTCGCGCTCAAGCTGAAGCATCTGCAAGCCCTGGCGCACGGTCGAGTGCAGCTCGCCATCGTCCCAGGGCTTGGTCAGATACCGAAAGATCCGCCCGCGGTTGATGGCTGCGATGGCCGCACCGGAATCGGCATGCCCGGTGAGCAACAGGCGAACAGTTTCGGGCCAGTGTGCGTGCACCTGTTCCAGTAGCGCAGCACCATCCATCGCGGGCATGCGCATGTCCGAGATGACGATGTCGACCGCCTGCGTGGCCAGCATCTGCAGCGCCTCGGCCCCACTGCCAGCGGTCAGAATACGCCAGCCGCCGGTGCGCAGCGTGCGCTTGAGCGCCGAGAGAATGTTGGGCTCATCGTCGACGCACAGCACGGTGGGCTCCGCAGCGGCGCAGGCCGCGGTTGCAGCAGGCGTCACCGGTAATTCGACGGCGTTCATGATGCGAGCGCCTCGCACAGGGCATCGGCCGCCGCGCCGCTGGACCGCAACACATCCAGGCAGAGCTCGACACTGACATTAAAGCGGGACCAGATGTCAACGCTAACCTCCGGGACGGCCTCATGAGCGTCCTCCTGCGGGACGACGCCATGCGCCAGCGCATCGGCGATATGCACCAGCTCCGTCAACGTCGCAGTACCCGAACCGGTCGAAGCAGGCGGCGCATGATGCGCGGCGATGGCGCTGGTGATGACGGCTGGCAGGTGCCAACGGTGGGCGAGCAGTTCGCCTGCGACACCGTGATCGACGCCGAGCACCACACGTTCGGCCTGCCACAGCGGCACATCGGCCTGGTGCGCGTACTGCTGCACGGTACCGTAGGCGGCAGGAAACGACGTCGCGAGCGCCAGCACGCCCACGTCGTGCAACAAGGCGGCGGTAAACGCCACATCGGCATCGAGCCGGACCACGGGTGCCAGCTCGCGCGCGATGATCGCGGTGGTCAGGGCACCACGCCAGAACTGTTTGAAATTCAGCGGGATATTGGCCTGTGCCGGAAACCGGGCAGAGACGGCCACCGCTGTCAGCAGCGCGGACACGGCTCGCAGTCCCAGAATGGAAATGGCCGCACGAATGGTCGCCACGCGCCCAGGCGCGCCATAGAAGGCGGTGTTGGCTGCCCGCAGCGTGCGCGCGACCATGGCCTGGTCGTGCTCGATGCGCTCGGCAATGGCCGTGGCGCTGATCCCCTCTGCCTGCAGAGCGGCCAATGCCTCCTGCACGGCCTGAGGCAAGCTCGGTAGCGCTATGACTGCACGCTGCAGTTCGCTCAACGTGATGGGCACATGCGGCGCTCTTTCCTGGCTTGCCGCGTGTGTTGACTCAGCAATGGCCAGGGGAGCCAACACACCGTGGTAGTGCCGCAGTAACGGAAGAAGCGGGTTCACCGAGCCCTGGGCCAATGAGCGTCGGAACAAGCGGGCCAGCGCGGCGGTGGCCCGCGGGGCTTCGATCGTAGGCACGTCACCGTGAGCTTGTTGGCTGACAGAGCCTGGCGCCTGTCCTTCGGATACAAGTGCAATCATTCAGTGGGCCTTCGCAGCGATCTCGGGGGTCAAGAGCAGGATGTGGCTTGGCATCTGCCCGTCACGCTGCAGCGTGCGGCGCAGCGCGCGGTGGCGCCTGCCGCCAAGCTCGATAATGGAGCCGGGTCCGCCCGTGTCCCAGTCCGTGCGCGTCATGCAGTCCGGCAAGACGTCGACGGCGCGCGCGCCGAGCTCGGCGGCGGCGCCGGGTATCAACTCCCGAGCCCCGGCGTTGACGAATGCCAGCGTGCCGTCGCCATCGACGACGACCACCGCCCCAGGAAGGGCCTCCAGCGCATCGCGCGCGCTGGAGGCCGCCAGGGCAAGCAACTCGGTTTCGCTGCGCTGCTGCGCCAGCAGCGCCTCAAGACGTTGGTTCAACGCCTGGTAGTCCGCGTTGGCTGACTCCACCTGACGCGCCAGGCGCCGGTTTTCGTCGGCCAGCTCCTTCTGGCGAAAGGCCTCGGCCACATGACCCCGCAGCAGGCCATCGCCCCAGGGCTTGGTGAGGAACTTGTAGATGGCCCCTTCGTTGATCGCGTCAATGATCGACTGCAGCTCGGTGTAGCCCGACAGCACCATGCGGATCGTGTACGGGTACAAGTCCTTGGCTCGCCGCAGGAAATCCACGCCGGTCATGGCGGGCATGCGCTGGTCGGACACGATGACGTCCACCTCGCATTCGGCCAGGCGCTGCAGCCCTTCGGCCCCGCTGGCGGCTGTGACGATCGTGTAGCCGTCTCGGCGCAGCAGGCGCTTGAGCGAGGCCAGGATGTGCACATCGTCATCGACCAGCAGCAACGTGCGCGTCCTGCGCACCCTGGTCACGAACCGGTCGGGCAGGCGGCGTCCTTCGCGCAACAGCGTGGCAAAGGCATCGGCCGGCAGCGCCGCGCTGAAGACGAAGCCCTGAATCAGATCGCAGCGGTTGGCCGCCAGCAGGCTGAGCTGACCCTCGCTTTCCACGCCTTCAGCCAGCACCTTGAGCTGCAGCCCTTGGGCCATGGTGATGAGGGCGCGCGTGACGGACACGTCTTCGGATGCGGCCGTCACGTCGTGCACGAACAAGCGGTCGATCTTGACCACGTCGATCGGCAGGCTGCGCAGGCGGCTCAGGCTGGAATAGCCGGTGCCGAAGTCGTCCAGCGCTATCTCAACACCCAGTGCCTTGATCTCGCGCAGCACGGCGGCCGCATGGCCCACGTCGGCCATCACCGAGCCTTCGGTCACCTCGACGCCAAGTAACGCCGGGACGGCACCGGTCTCAAGGAGGATGGCCTGAATGTGCTGCGCCAGATCACGGCGCTGCAGTTGCAGCGGCGAGAAATTGACCCCGATGCGCACCGGCGGCACGCCCTCGGCACGCCATTGGGCGATCTGCTGGCAGGCCCGACGCAAGACCCAATCACCCAGCGCTGCGATAAGCCCGGCACGCTCGGCCACGGGGATGAATTCGCCCGGCGAGACGACGCCCAGGGCAGGTGAGGTCCAGCGCAGCAAGGCTTCCGCGCCAGCGACGTGCCCGTTGGACAGATCCACCTGCGGCTGATAGTGAAGCTCCAGTTCGTCGTCTGCGATGGCCTTGCACAGCAGCGCCTCGACACGCATTTCGTGCAGTGCACGTGCGTTGGACTCAGGTTCGTAGAGAACGACCGGACCATCTTGCGTCGCCCGTAGACGGGCGGTCTGCGCAAGCTCAAGCAACTCCACGGGTCGCTGTGCATCTCCCGGAAAGCTCGCAACGCCGATGATGCAGCGGGCGATGATCTCGGTGGTGGAGAGGCGAACTGTGGTCTCCAGAACCTGGCGCATTCGCTCTGCGCGCGCCAGCACGATGGACTGCGCCTCGGTGGCGTCGGCCGGCAGCTTGAGCATCAGTGCGAACTCATGGCTGCCCAGGCGCGCCACGACCTCACCCTCGCTGGCAGTCTGCTGCAACCGCGCCGCCAGGGCCATGGCCAGTGCGTCCCCTGCACAAAAGCCCAGCTTGTCGCGAAGTTCCGAGATGCGCGGCACGTCAATCGCAAGCAGCGTGACGATGTGCTTGTCCCAGCCCGCTGCGACGATGGCGGCGTCGACCTTGTCGAGGAAGGCGGCGCGGTTGGGCAGGCCAGTCACATCGTCCTGCGTTGCCAGCTGCTGCATGCGCTGCTCGGCCTCTCGCTGAGCGGTGATGTCCTGCAGCAGCGCGATGCCGCGCCGCTTGCCAGCCTCGTCCTGCTCGACGCGTCCGCGGTGCAGCACGGTCAGGCGCTGTCCCTGCGCCGTGAGCACACGGTGCTGGAAGTCGAACGGCTCACCAAGCTCAGCGCCACGCCAGATGCCCGCGACGAGGTCGCACTCGTCGGGCGGAACCCAGTCCAACGCGTCAATGCTGCACGCGGGCGCGTCGGCCGCCAGACCCAACAGCTGCTGCAATCCGCTGGACAGCTTGACCAGGCCCTCAGGCAGCGTGATCTCGAAGGACCCCGAGCGGCACAGTGTTTCGGTGCGCTCCAGCATCTGCGCATTCCAGCTCGCCCGCTGCAGCGCACCGGTGAGCTCGGTGATGTCGTTCAACGTGACCAGCACCGCTGGCCGTCCTCCAAAGGGCACCAAGGTGGCGAAGACGCGCACGTCCAAACGGCTGCCGTCGCGGCGTACCATCGGCATTTGTCCGGGGCGACCGACCTTGCCTGCCAAGCGGCGCGCGACGATCTCGCGGGTGCGCTCCAGATGCTCGGGCGGCGCGGCGACTTGATGATGCTGGCCGATCAGATCCTCCCGCGGCCAGCCGATCAGCGCCGCGAACGTCGGATTGGCGTAGACGATGCGTTCCTCCTGGATCACGAAGTGCGCAGTCTGCGAATGCTCGATCAGCGCGCGCGCATCGTCGCCCAACAAGACATCACCGTCGGCTGTCGTCTCCAGAGGGATAGGCGCTTGCATCGGGGTACAACAAGTTTGGATGGGTTGGCCTTGCCGGGCGTGCCGGAGACCGCCGCGCGCGTGGGTGGAGCGAAAAAGCCGGCGCAGGGAGGAATGCCCGCGGCGATGGCTGGGTGCCGCGGCCGGTCGCTCCAGGTGCCGGGTGTCTGCACTGATTCAGCACACATCGGAAGCACCGACCCACTGCCGGATTCTTCGACCAATCCGGCCGTGGGTTGAGGCGCTCGTGGCGCCGGTCGTGACGTTCGCCACAGGAGCGGGAAGCAAAGGCTCGATTCCACTTCGAACCGGCCGATACAAGCGCAGTCTCCCGACGCCGGTCGTCGGGCCCTAGTGCAACGGAGGCTTCATGCACATCGACCAATACCTATGGACTCCTGCCGCTGGTTGGACGCCCGTTCTGCCTGCGGATGAATCGCCGGCGCAGTTGGTATTGCTCTTTGGCGGCGGCGCCTTGCTGCAGCGCAACGAGCCCACGGACGCGCTGCGCGCGGCGTTCCCGCAAGCCACCTGCGTAGGTTGCTCGACTGCGGGCGAGGTGGCTGGAACCATCGTCCACGACGACACGCTGGTGGCTACCGCGGTGCACTTCGAGTCTTGCACCGTGGAAAGCGTTGAGGCGAGCGTCGAGCCCGGCAGCGATGGCGTCGAAGCCGCGCGCCAAGTCGTCTCGGCGCTGGTGCGGCCGGGCTTGCGCCACATGCTGGTGTTCTGCGATGGCCTGTTGGTCAAAGGTGATGCCTTTGCTCATGCAGTGCGCGCGGAACTGCCCGCCGACGTGTGCGCCAGCGGAGGACTGGCGGCCGATGGCGACCGGTTCGCCAAAACGATGGTCTTTCGCGACGCAAAGGCCAGCACCGCCCTCGTGGTTGCCGTCGGCTTGTATGGCGATGCGCTGCGCATAGGCTATGGCTCGCTCGGCGGTTGGGACAGCTTTGGGCCCGTGCGGCGTGTCACGCGGTCTGTGGGCAACCTGCTGTTCGAGCTCGACGGCGAGTCGGCGCTGGCGCTGTACAAGACCTACTTGGGCGAGCATTCACGGGGGCTGCCGGGCTCGGCCCTGCACTTCCCGCTGCTGCTCGAAGACCCTGACGGCGGGCCCGGCCTGGTCCGTGCCGTGCTGGGCGTTGACGAAGCCGCAGGCAGCCTGACCTTCGCCGGTGACATTCCCGAAGGCACGCAGGCCCGACTGATGAAAGCCAACTTCGATCGGCTGATCGATGGTGCGGCCGGAGCGGCCGGCGCCAGCGTGCACCGGCTCAATGGTGTCGAACCCAAGCTGGCACTCTTGGTCAGTTGCGTGGCGCGCCGCCTGGTGTTGCGCCAGCGAATCGAAGAGGAACTGGAAGCCGTGCGCGAAGTCCTGCCGCACGCAGTGCTCGCCGGCTTCTACTCGTATGGAGAGCTGTGCCCACAGGGCAGCGTGGGCAGTTGCGAGCTGCACAACCAGACGATGACGATCACTACCTTCGCCGAAGCATGAGTGCCATTCAGCCTACCGAAGTCAACTCGCTGCGCCTGCACAAGCTGCTGCAGCGTCAGCTCAGACGCGCCTTTGGCTCGACCGATGCGACCCCTTCAGGGCTGGGGAACCTGCTCATGGCCATCAGCCGAGCCTACGAAGATGCTGACGCCGACCGCACGATGATCGAGCGCTCGCTCGACTTGATGTCGCGCGAGCTCAACGATCGCAACGATCGCCTTCGAGCCGAACTGGCCGAGCGCCAGCGGCACGCCGACGAGCAACAGGCGCTGATCCGCCGCCTCGCGCAGACGCAAAGCCAGCTCGTGCAAGCCGAGAAAATGGCCTCTATCGGCCAGCTCGCCGCCGGCGTGGCGCATGAGATCAACAACCCGATCGGCTACGTCGGCTCCAATCTCACGAGCCTGCAGACTTATGCGCAATCGCTGCTGGCCATCGTCGCCGCGTTCGAGGCCCGCCTGGGCGCCTTGCCACCGTCGGAGGCAACAGCCCTGCGGACGTTGATGCAGGAGCACGACTACGACTACCTGCGCGAGGACGTGCCCGAGCTGTTGCGCGAATCCGGCGCGGGCGTGCAGCGCGTGCGCCAGATCGTCCAGGATCTGAAGGATTTCTCGCACGCCGCAGAGCAGGAATGGGTCTGGGCCGATCTGCACAAGGGACTCGATTCAACGCTCAACATCGTGCACAACGAGATCAAGTACGTGGCCGATGTGGAGCGTCGCTACGGTGAGATCCCTCAGGTGCATTGCCTGGCCTCGCAGCTGAACCAGGTGTTCATGAATCTGTTGGTCAACGCCGCGCATGCGCTGGCCGGGCGCGAGACGCACGGCCGCATCGTCGTCACGACCGGGTGCCTGAGCGCGGACGAAGTCTTTGTCGAGGTCGCCGACAACGGCTGCAGCATCGCGCCAGAGCATCTGGGACGCATCTTCGATCCCTTCTTCACCACCAAGCCGGTTGGCAAGGGCACGGGGCTGGGCCTGTCGGTGTCCTACGGCATCGTGCGTCGCCACGGCGGCCGCATCGACGTAGACAGCCGGCTGGGTGAAGGCACACGCTTCCGGGTCTGTCTGCCCGTACGGCACGAAGCACCCGAAGCCGAGCGGGCCGCAGATTAGCTGCGTCGGCGCGGCGCGCAAAGAGCCCACTGGCCTATCACGCACGGGCGTCTGTAGCCGGCAGTTCGACGATACTGCCTGCGGTATCGTGCCTGCTACATGTTGAAAGTCCGGTCAAACCTTGAGGGGAAGGCATGAACCGCTATCCGCTGGAGATCTTCTGGAGCAGCGAGTGCCAGGGCTTCATTGCACAAGCCCCTGATCTTCCCGGCTGCAGCGCTTCAGGCGCCACGGAAGCCGAGGCCGCAGCCGCCGCGCAGCAGGCGGTTGCGGCCTGGGTCGAGGCCGCCCGGGCAGCCGGCCGGGCTGTGCCGGCGCCGCGCGAGGTGCTGCCGCTGCACTGCTACAGCGGCAAGTTCCTGGTGCGCGTGCCACGCAGCCTGCACGCGCGGCTGGCGCGGCAGGCTGCCGCGCAGGGCGTGAGCCTCAACCAGTACGTGGCTGGGGTGCTGGCCCGTGGGTGATTCGACGGTGTCGTCGCAATCGCCCGGTGACAGGGCTTGGCCCTGTCGCGCACGCGCAGCGCCTGCGACGGCTCCAAGCGCCGGTTGCCCACGGCGGCCAGCCGCCCAATCCGGCCGAACACGGTGCTAAAGCCCGCATCACCGAACAAGGCTGCCGACAGGCATGCGCCGAGTCCGATTCAGCTGCCCGGGATTCGTTCGCTGCTGATGTGGCTGGTGCTGGCCTGCTTGCTGCCTTGCGTGCTGGCGGCGACGTTGCTGTTCGTGCATGAGTACCGCGGCGGGCGTGCCAACCTGGAGCGCGACACGGTGCAGACCGCACGCGCGCTCACCCAGGCGGTGGACAGCCAGATCCTCAGGGCGCAGTCCATCGGCCAGGTGCTGGCCGTCTCACCGTCACTGGCCGCCGGTGACTTCGCCGCGTTTCACCGTCAGGCCAAGGAAGCCGTTGTGGCGTCCGGGTTCGTCACCAATGTCCTGCTCAGCGACGCCTCCGGCCAGCAGGTAGTCAACACCGCCACCGAGTTTGGCCAGCCGCTGCCCATGCGTGCCGACCCACAGCGCGTGCGTCCTGTCTTCGACACGGGCCAACCTCTGGTCACGGGCGTCGTGCTCGGTGGGGTACTCAAGCGGCCCGTCATCGGCATCGACGTGCCGGTGCGCGTTCATGAACGTGTCGTGTACTCACTGGGCGTGGGCATTGCAGCGGAGCAGTTCAATACCGTGTTCGAGGCGCAGCGGCTGCCGCCGGACTGGATTGCCGGCGTTTTCGACCGCACCGGCACGCTCGCCGCACGCTCACGCAAGCCTGAGCAGTTCGTCGGACACAAGGCTTCCGCACAGCTGCTGCAGGCCTTCAAGCTAGCCGAGGCCGGCACGACGGAGTCCACCACCCAGGAAGGCATCCCGGTGACGACCTTCTTCAGCTGCTCCCCCACCACGAAGTGGTGCGTGGCCATCGGCATGCCGCGCCAGGCGCTGCTGTCGGGCCTGATGCGCACGCTATCCGTACTGACGGCCGGCGCCGCCGTCCTGCTGTTGTTGAGCTGGGTACTGGCCCGCCGCGTGGGTAAACGCATCGCGCGCTCGGTGGAGGCGCTGACCGTGCCCGCCACTGCACTGGGGTGCGGCGATGTGCCCGAGCCGCCTGTCGTGAGCGTCCGGGAGGCAGCCGACGTGGCGGCGGCCCTCGCTCGCGCGGCCGACCTGCTGCAGCAGCGCGATGCCCTCGTGCAGCACCGGGATGCACAGCTGGACGAGGCCCACCGCTTGGCCCGCCTGGGAACCTGGTCATGGGACCCTGTCACCGGGAGTTTCCAGGCCTCCGGTTCGCTGTGCCGTCTCCTGGGCCAGGACGCTGAGCCTTCCGGCTGGCCGCTGGAAGCGGCGTTTGCCGCCGAAGCATGGCAGCGGCTGCAGGCGGCGGCACGGCAGGCCGCGAGCACGGGCACTGGGTTCGACCTGGAGTTGCCCGCACGCGATGGCCATGGCCGGCTGCTGTGGCTGCACGCCAGGAGCGGCGTGGTGCGTGACGACACTGGCGAAACGCTGGCTCTTCACGGGACGATGCAGGACATCACCGAGAGCAAGCAGTCTGGAGCCGCGCTGCTGCGGGCGCATGAGCGGCTGGGCCTGGCGCAGCGCGCGGCCCGGGCCGGCTTGTGGGAATGGGATCTCGCCATGGGGAGCTTCCACTGGTCCGACGAGCTGTTCCTTTTGTTCGGCCTCGATCCGCAGCGGGACCACGCCGGTATGGAGGCATGGCAATCGGTGGTGCATCCCGACGATCGCCAGCGCGCGCTGGCCGCCGTGACGGCCGCGGTGCAAGAGCGCCGTGCGCTGTCGGTGTCCTACCGCATCGTGCTGGGCGACGGGCAGGAACGCTGGATTGACGCCTCTGGCGGTATCGGTGAGGACAGCGACGGCAAGGGCTTGCGCATGAGCGGCCTGTGCATCGACGCTACCGCGTGGCGCCAGGCCGAGCGGGCAGTGGCCGAGCTCAACGCGACGCTGGACCTGGCTCCGGTGCTGGTGCGCGACTTCGACGGCACGATCCGCCACTGGTCCAAGGGCTGCGAGCGGCTTTACGGCTGGCGCACCGACGAGGCCGTGGGGCGCAACGCGCACGAGCTGCTGCGCACGGTCTTTCCCGTGCCGTTGCCAGCGTTGGAGGGGGTGCTGGAGCGCGAGGGCGAGTGGACGGGTGAGCTGCACCACACCACGCGCGACGGCCGGGTGCTGGCCGTGGTCGCGCGCAAGGCGCTGCGCCGCGGTGCGCAAGGCCGTCCGCTGGCCGTGGCCGAAGCGGTGACGGACGTGACGGCGGCCCGCGAAGCACAGACCGAGCTCGCCCGGCTCAACACCACACTGGAGCAGCGCGTGCAGTCGCGCACGCTGGAGCTGGTGGCCATGCGCGATGCGGCCGAGGCTGCCACACGGGCCAAGAGCGCATTCCTGTCCAACATGAGCCACGAGATCCGCACGCCGATGAACGCCATCATCGGCTTCACCCACCTGCTCATGCGCGACGCCGCGCCGGGGCAGCAGCTGCAGCGGCTGCAGACGGTGGAGCAGGCGGCGCAGCACCTGCTGCGGCTGCTCAACGACATCCTGGACCTCTCCAAGATCGAGGCCGGCAAGATGGTGCTGGAGGACGCCGAGTTCGACCTCGACGTGCTGCTGTCGCGCGTCATCAGCCTGGTGCGCGAGGCCGCGGCAGCCAAGCAGCTGGAGTTGGTGCTCGACACCCACGGGGTGCCGCAGCACCTGCGCGGGGACTCGACGCGGCTGTCGCAGGCGCTGCTCAACCTGCTGTCCAACGCGGTGAAGTTCACCGCGAGCGGCTGGGTGCGCCTTCGCATCGAGCTGCTGCAGGACGGTGCCGCGCAGATGCTGCTGCGCTTCGAGGTCAGCGACACCGGCGAAGGCATCGCGCCCGCGCGGCTGGGGGCGCTGTTCAGCGCCTTCGAACAGGCCGACGCCTCCACCACGCGCCGCCACGGCGGCAGCGGGCTGGGGTTGGCGCTCACGCGCCACATCGCGCAGCTCATGGGGGGCGAGGTGGGCGTGCAAAGCAGCCCGGGCCAGGGCAGCACCTTCTGGTTCACGGCCCGGGTGGGATGCGCTGCGGGCCCGGCCAGGACGCTCACGCCCATCCGGCTGCAGGGGCTGCGAGCCTTGATCGTGGACGACCTGCCCGAGGCCCGCTCTGCGCTCGTCGAGCAACTCTGGGGGCTGGGGCTCAAGGCCACGGCCACGGAAAGCGGCCAGGCCGCGGTGGGCTTGGTGCACGACGCCCGCGCTGGCGGCGGCTTCTTCGACCTGCTGCTCATCGACTGGCGCATGCCGGCCATGGACGGCATCGCCACGCTGGCACAGCTGCAGCAGGCGCTCCCGGGCCCGGTGCCTCCCAGCATCCTGGTCACGGCGCAGGACGAGCCTTGTCTGCACGAACAAGCCAGGGAGGCGGGATTCCATGCCGTGCTGCTCAAGCCCGTCACGGCGTCGGCGCTGCACGATGCGCTGGTGCACCTGCTGCAGCCGGCATCGGGCACGGCGCTCGCCGTCCCGTACATGCCGGGCCGGCAGATGCTGCAGGCCCTCAGGAGTCGACACGCCGGCGCACGGGTCCTGCTGGCCGAGGACAACGCGGTCAACCAGGAGCTGGTGGCCATGCTGCTGCGCGCTGCCGGCCTGGAAGTCATCGTGGCCGAGGACGGCGAGCGCGCCGTCGAGATGGCGCTGGTGCAGGAGTTCGACGTGATCCTGATGGACATGCAAATGCCCCGCATGGACGGACTCGCCGCCACGATCGCCATGCGCAAGGAGCACAGGCAGCGCGTGCCCATCATCGCCTTGACGGCCAACGCCTTTGCGGATGACCGCAAGGCCTGCCTGGCCGCCGGCATGAACGATTTCATGACCAAGCCGGTGGTGCCGGAAACGTTGTACGCGATGCTGGCGAAATGGCTGCCGCCTATGCACGCAGAAGCTTCCCCAAGCTCTTCCGCAATCTCCGGGTACCGGCCGCCGGCGGCGTGATGGTGCGAGAGCCTGCCAGGCACGAATCGTGAGTTCATTCCCTTGTTTCTTCGCCAAGCTGCTGAGCAAATCCATGAAGCCGCTGAATGACGCACCCCTGTGCCGGATCCTGCTGGCAACAGCAACGATGCGGTTATGACCCAAGGGCCTGTGGGCCAGGCGGGCTCGGCTGCGAGCGATGGCGAGGAGCGCTTTCGCGCCATGGCCGAGCTGCTGCCCAGCATGGTGTTCGAGACCGATGAGACCGGGGCCAACACTTGGGCCAGCATGGCGTGGGTGCGCTTTACGGGCCTGAGTCGCGAGCAGCTTGCCGGCGAGGGCTGGCGAGCGGCCATCCACCCGGACGACCTCGCCACCAGCCATGCCGGCTGGCCGCTGTCGGTGGCCACTGGAGCCGAGTTCCTCGCGCGCAGCCGCGTGCGGCGCCACGATGGCGCGTGGCGCTGGCACCTGGTGCGCGCCGTGCCCCGGCGCGACGCCGCCGGCCACGTGCTGGCCTGGACCGGCTCGGCCACGGACATCGACGACCTCGTGCATGGCCAGGCCGCCCTGGAGGAGCAGGAGCGGCGCAGCCGCTTCCTGTTGGCGCTCAACGAGCGGCTGCGCGACCTCACCGACCCGCAGGCCATCGTGGACGCGGCGTCCGCGGCGCTGGGCACGCACCTGGGCGTGGCGCAAGTGGGCTATGCGGAGGTGGAACAAACGCCGTCGCATACGGTGGTGCGCGTGCATCGCGACTGGAACGACGGGCGCCTGACCTCGGTGGTGGGCGAGTGGCGACTGGAGGATTTCGGCGAGTTCGTCGCTGCGGCGATGAAGGCCGGCCGCAGCATCAGCGTGGCCGACGTGCGGCAGGATGCGCGCACCAACGCGCCCGAGGTGCTGGCGGCCTACGAGGCGATCCGCACCTATGCCTGCCTGAGCGTGCCGCTGCTCAAGCACGGCCGGCTGGTGGCGACGCTGTTCGTCAACCACTGCCAGGCACGGCCGTGGCAGGACGTCGAGATCGAGCTGGTGCAGCAGCTGTGCGAGCGCGTGTGGGCAGCGGTGGAAAGGGCGCGTGCCGAGCGGGCGCTGGCGGCCAGCGAAGCCCACCTGCAGGCGGTGCTCGATGCCCTGCCCGTGGGCGTGGGGCTGGCGGACGCCGAAGGCCGGCTCGTGCGCCATAACGCGGCGAACCGGGCGCTGTGGGGCATGCTGCCCGCGACCCACCACCGGGAAGAGTACGGGCAGTGGGAAGCGTACTGGGGCGACAGCGGCGAGCGCATCGCCGCCAGGGACTGGGCCCTGGCCCGGGCGCTTCGCCAGGGCCAGGTCGTGCGTGGCGACCTCGTCGAGTACCAGCCCGTCGGCGGCGGGCCGCGGCGCTGGTGCCTCAACAGCGCAGCTCCCGTGCGCGACGCGCAGGGCCGCATCGTCGGCGGCGTGGCCGTGACGCTGGACGTGACGCCGCTGCGCGCGGCGCAGGCGGCGCTGGCCGAGCGCGAGCGCATCCTGTCGCTCTTCGTGGAAAACGCCCCGGCAGCCATTGCCATGTTCGACACGGGCATGCGCTACCTGGCCGTCTCGCGCCGGTTCCTCTGCGACTACGGCCTGCCGCCAGACACCCCGGTGATCGGCAGCTCGCACTACGAGGTGTGGCAAGGACAGCCCGCGCACTGGCCAGCCCTGCATGCGCGCGCACTCCAAGGCGAGAACGTCGTGCAGGAGCGCGACGCCTTCGTCGGCGCCGATGGCCGCCAGGGCTGGCTGCGCTGGTCCATGTGCCCGTGGCGTGACGGCCAAGGCCGCATCGCGGGCGTGCTGCTGACAGCGGAAGTGATCACGGCGCAGGTGCAGGCCGAGCAGCAGCTCCACAGCAGCGAAGCCCAGGCCCGGCAGGCTGCGGCGCAGCTGGCACAGACCCAGCTGCGGCTGGAGGCGGCCCTGGCCAGCGGGCGCCTGGGCGTGTGGGACTGGAACATGGTCACGGGCGAGTCCTGGTGGACGCCGCAGATGTTCGAGCTGGTCGGGCTGCCGGTGCGCGAGGACGGCGCGGCGCGAGCGGACTTGTTCATGGCCATGTTGCATCCCGAGGACCGATCCGGTGTCGAGCGTGCCGTGGGGCAGGCCCTGGACGGCACACACCCGTTCGACACCGAGATGCGCCTGGTGCGCGCCGACGGAGCGACGTGCTGGGTGCTGGGCCGGGCCGTGGTGCTGCGCGACGAGCAGGGCCGGGCACAGCGCATGGTGGGCGTGAACCTCGACATCACGGCGCAGAAGGTGGCGCAGTTGCGCGTGCAGGAGCTCAACGCCACGCTGGAGCAGCAGGTGCTGCAGCGCACGGACGAGCTGCAGCTCGCAGCCGGGCGTGAGCGCGCCATCCTCGCCAGTGCGGCCAGCGCCATCGTCGCCACTGACCTGGCCGGTCGCGTCACCTCGTTCAATCCGGCTGCCCAAGCCATGTTTCAGAGGAGCGCCGAAGCGGTACTGGGCACCCCGGTCGTCGATCTCTATGACGCGCAGTACCTGCACTCGCACCTGGCCGACTTCCCGCCGGAGGTGCTGCAGGTGCTCTGGCCTGACGACGCCGCCCGCCTCCAAGGCTCACCCGGCGCCGAGCGCAGCGAGTGGATCTACGTGCGCGCGGACGGCACGCGGTTTCCCGGGCTGCTCAGCGTGAGCGTGCTGCGCGACGCGTACGGTGCGCCCCTGGGCTTGCTGGGCGTGGTCACGGACCTCAGCGAGCGCAAGGCGCTGGAAGAGGCGCTGCGGCAGCGCACGCAGCAGGCGGAAGCCGCCAACCGGGCCAAAAGTGCTTTCGTGGCCAACATGAGCCACGAAATCCGCACGCCCATGAACGCCATCCTGGGCCTGACACACCTGCTCGCTGGCGAGGGCGCCACGGCGCAGCAGGCTGCGCAACTGGCCAGGATCGAGGGCGCGGCGCGGCACCTGCTGTCCATCATCAACGACATCCTGGACCTCTCCCGTATCGAGGCCGGCAAGCTGGAGCTGGAGCAGCGCGATTTCTCGTTGCCAGCCCTGCTGGAGCAGGTTCGCTCCATGATCGGCGCCAGTGCCGCGGCCAAGGCGCTGGCCGTGGAGGTGGACATGGGCGACGTGCCGGCGTGGCTGCTGGGCGACGACACGCGCGTGCGCCAGGCGCTGCTCAACTACGCGGGCAATGCGGTCAAGTTCACCGAGTCGGGAAGCATTACGCTGCGCTCACGGCTGGAACAGCAGCGCGACGCGAAGTTGCTGGTGCGCTTCGAGGTTGAGGACACCGGCGTCGGTGTCAATCCTCAGGAGGT
The DNA here is from genome assembly GCF_034427735.1 of Azohydromonas lata. Lineage (NCBI taxonomy): Bacteria > Pseudomonadati > Pseudomonadota > Betaproteobacteria > Burkholderiales > Sphaerotilaceae > Azohydromonas > Azohydromonas lata. Next base: position 44,449 of record NZ_JAXOJX010000011.1, on the reverse strand, counting down.
GGCGCGGCTTTTCGAGGCTTTCGAGCAAGCGGACGCCTCGACCACGCGCGAGCACGGTGGCACGGGGCTGGGTCTGGCCATCACGCGGCGCCTTGCCGAGCTCATGGGTGGCAGCGCCGGTGCACGGCCCCGTCCGGGCGGGGGCAGCGTGTTCTGGTTCACGGCCTGGCTGGGGCGAGGTGCCGGCGCTCCAACGGCCGAGGCCGCGCCTGCACGCCCTGACGTCGCACTGCGCCAGCGCCACGCCGGCGCACGGGTGCTGGTGGCGGAGGATCACCCCGTGAACCGCGAGGTGGCGCTGGCGCTGCTGCGTAACGTGGGGCTGGACGTCGATTTCGCCGAGCACGGCCAGGCGGCTGTGGAGAAGGCTGTCCGTGGCTGCTACGACCTGGTGCTCATGGACATGCAGATGCCGGTGATGGACGGGTTGCAGGCCACGCGCGCGCTGCGCGCGATGACGAGCCTGCAGGCATTGCCCATCCTGGCCATGACGGCCAACGCCTTCGGCGAAGACCGGCAAGCTTGCCTGGCCGCGGGCATGGACGACTTCGTCACCAAGCCGGTGGAGCCGCAGGTGCTGTACGCAACGTTGCTGAAGTGGCTCGAAAGCGGGCGTGGCGACACGGCAAGGCAGGTGCATCCGGCGCCGCAGCCACCGCCCGGGTCGGACTGGCACAGCGCCTGAGCACCGACCTGCACTGTTAGTCAAGCCGTGGCTGTCGCCGTGCGGGCGCCTTTGCTTGCTGCCCCCAACCAAGCACGCCACCCTTGGCCACAAGCAGGTCCCAGCAGCCGTGAACCGTGGCCATGAGCTCCTTGTGGTCAAAGGGCTTGGCCAAGTAGGCAGCGCAGCCCGCACCCAGGATGCATTCCCGGTCGCCCTTCATGGTCAGTGCGCTGAGCACTGAACCGAAGTCCTCTACACCGGCAGCGTCTCGACGGACGCGTGCTTTGGAGCACATGTGAAAGATACGTGCAATGCGGTTTGGCGCCTGAAGTGGTATATTAGACATGCGCTTGTATTCGATGAAACGATGACTTCCTACGAGTTCGTTTTCTCAACGTAAGCGCCTGGATCACGAGTTGATCTCTCTCCTTTCCCAGGGCTGCTGATTGCTTAGGCGATCTTGATGTTCTGGCTACCTCTGGTTCGCAGCGAATACCCCTGCCAACCAGCGCCTGGACCGAGTTCATCCGCCACACAGGCACGTGCGCCTCGCACGCCACATTAGCCAGACCCGGCCGGCCGTCTATGAAGGCCGTGCCACCGAAAGCACTACATCGACATATCCATCCGGGTAGGCAAGTACCTTGTCTCCCCTCTGACCCGATCTCTCGGGCAGGGCCGCTTCGCCGCCTCCGTCTCCATTCGCAGCGGACGAGGCAGCGCTACGCATGACCGCGTCCTGCGCTTCACGCCGGAATTCGGTTCCGGTGAGGCCGCGCTGCACTACGCCACCGCTCAAGGACTGGACTGGATCGGGCGCACTGCTGCCGACCAGGCTCCGGCCTGATCGAGCCCCGTTTTCCACCCCTTACAGACATCGAAAGTGACCTCATGGCCAAGGAAGAATTGATCGAGATGCACGGCGTCGTTGGCGAAGTTCTGCCCGATTCGCGCTTTCGCGTGAAGCTGGAGAACGGGCACGAGCTGGTGGCCTACACCGCCGGGCGCATGAAGAAGCACCACATCCGCATCCTGGCCGGCGACAACGTCTCGCTGGAATTGTCGCCCTACGACCTGAGCAAGGGCCGCATTACGTTCCGGCACCTGGAGCGCCGGGGACCGCCGCCTTCGGCTCAGCAGCGCAGGCGTTGATAACTCCGCACGCAGCCACACCTCACGACGCGGCTTCTTCGCCAAGAAGCTGCTCCACCGCACCAGCCTGAGCTGGGGCGTAGCTACTTTTCCACTACCGTCACGACAAGGAACGACGACATGACTACCGAAACCGGCACCGTCAAATGGTTCAACGAAACCAAGGGCTTTGGCTTTATCACGCCTGACAACGGCGGCAAGGACCTGTTTGCCCACGTGAGCGAGATCCAGGGCACTGGCTTCAAGACCCTGGCTGAGAACCAGCGCGTGGAATTCCAGGTCACGCAAGGCAAGAAAGGGCCGCAGGCTTCCACCATTCGGACGCTGTAACGCAGCACCGGCGTCCCAATTCTCGCCGGCAACCTTGACCACATGACTACACAAGCCGGCACCGTCAAATGGTTCGATGAACCCAAGGGCTTCGGTCTTATCAAGCCCGACAACGGTGGCAGCGACTTGTTTGCCCACTTCAGCGAGATGGTCTGCGCTGGTGGCTGCAAGGCACGCTGACGCAGCGACGCGGCATCCTCACAGTTCCTGTCGGATGCACGTGGACCGCGCAACGTCCACAGTCATGTTGGGTGGCCAGGCACCATCTTGAGGTGGTCCTGGCCGGGTCTTGTTAAGACATGTCCTTGCTGATGCTGAACACCGGCAACAGTTGGCCAATTCGTACCGGTACGCCTTGGCTGTCAAGCTCGACATATCCAGAGACACCCAACGACTGCTCGTTGCTGCTCACGGAAATCGACAGCATGGGATTCGACGGCGCAGATTCATGCGTCTCGTCTACCGTGCACACCACCATCGATTGCTGCGCTAGATACATGCTGACGGTGATGACTTCAACGCCCGCACCAGCGGCTGCCGTTGCGTCGGCGTCGAACTTGTCCATGGCCTGCAGAACGTTGTCCTTTGGTGGTTCGATATCAAGCAGGGCACGTTCTACGCCGCGCTCCAACTCGGTGGCCTGAAAGGCAATCCAGCGGCCTGGAAAGTCAGAAAACCGCATGCCAGAGCTGCTACAGCTATTGGCGAAGCGGGTGAAAATGGCAGTCAGCGACTCGGGCAACTGCAGCGTATGGTTCATTTGCATGTTCGTGTAATGTGCCATGCCACGAGCCTTTGGCCAGGCTGAAGGGCTTTGAGCGTTGCATTGATTGACAGCGCAACCTTCAGATTTGAGCAGATGCTTGGTCAAGCCCATCATTCAAAGCTTGCCATCCAAGTCGCCTGCAGCAGGCCACGCCGCAATGCCGTGCGCACCGGTCGCTCTGCAACTTTCGGAGCGAAGGTGGTGGTGTTGCCGAAGTCGCTTTCCGGCAGTCTTGCTCTCGTCCATCAAGGCGTGCTGGCGCCAGGATGCCTGGCCACGGCTGCGGCGTCACATAGAGAGTCCCGGCATTGTGGAGATCGAATTGCACACATATCGCCGGCCGCGACCAAGTCCAGGACGAAGCGCTGTGACTGAATTGCGCCCGGTACACCGACATCCTGCTCACACTCACCGAGCCTCGTCCCAAGCGGAAATGATGCGGGAACCGACAACAGCGCGTGTGCCACGAATGCCGCTGAAAGGCGCTCGAAAGTGAACGTTGGGCGGTGTTTCCGCCGCAGCCGTGTGTCTGCGGATCGCACGCCGCTGACTACACCGTCCATCGGCAAGGGATGCCGCAGCGTTGGTCCCGAAGCCTGCGTCGGCTGAATCTTCACCCACGCAACCGCCAGCCATCTTCAAGGATCGTCATGGTCAGGCTCCAGTTCGCTATCGAACTCCGCTACAACGTTCTGTCGCCCTCGTGCGATTTCATCTTCAACATCCAAGCGGCCCATACCCGCAGCCAGACCGTGCGCCACGAGCGCTTGTCTATCCAGCCCTGGCTGCCGTACGAGGTGCAGATGGAGCGCGTCCATGGCAGCCGTTTCCTGCGGCTGCATGCCGGTGCAGGTCCGCTGCAGGTTAGCTACCAGGCCAGCGTCGACATCTGCCACCATGCTCAGCGCACGGACACGATCACCGAGATGCCGGTGTCCCAACTGCCCTTGGCGGTACTGCCCTACCTCTATCCGAGCCGTTACTGCCAGTCTGACCAACTGCTGCGGCTGGCCGCCAGCGAGTTCGGCCACCTGCAGCCGGGCTATTGCCGAGTACAGGCCATACGGGACTGGGTACAGCACCGTGTCACGTTCAAGCAAAGCAGCACCCATTCGGGTACTTCGGCCTTGGACACGCTCAACGACCGGGTGGGCGTATGCCGTGACTTCGCGCACCTGATGATCGCCCTGTGTCGGGCGCTCAACCTTCCAGCCCGCTTTGCAACGGGCATCGACTACGGCGCCGACCCTCGGCTCGGGCCGAGCGACTTCCACGCCTATGTCGAGGTCTACCTCGGTGGACGCTGGTACATCTTTGACCCTTCGGGTACCGGTATCCCGATGGGGTTCGTTCGGATGGGCACCGGACGGGATGCGGCCGATGCCGCCTTTGCCACGATCTTCGGTGCCGTTCAGTCACCACCGGCGGTGCCGCGGCTGCATATCGAGGCGCTGGCAGATCCGCGGGACGGCTGTGTCATGCCCATCCATTGCCTTGAAGCACTGTCTACCGACGACGGGTCACCCCAAGCCGTCGCCCAGGCATGATTCAGTTGTCGGCTCACTCGCGTTGGCCTCGATCGAGAGTAGGATTTCAGGTGATCTGGAATGGGCTGAAGCCGGAAATGCTTCCCGGCGCACCTTTTCTGGCATTGCCTTGAGCGTGCTGATGCATCGCTTGTCCAACCACAACAAGCGGTGCAGCCCCCTTGAAAGCGCTGGCCTGTGGACGTACCGGCGGCCGGCCGGCGGTGGCCTCGTGGAGATCGGCACCGTGCAGGGTAGGGAAGTGGCCTTGCCACCTCACTTGCACGACGAGGACCAGTTGGTGTTCGTCGTCGCCGGCCAGCGCCGCTTCCTCATCGGCGAGACCGTGCGTTGCGCGAGGGCGGGGCAGGCAACGCTCATCCCGGCCGGCACGCCTCACCGGTCGCTGTCTGAGTCCTCGGACGTGGTTTGCATCAACCTCTATCTGGCACCGGGGTGCTACGCCGTGGACAACTTGATGGCAGACCTGTCCCGGAGGTGGCGTTGCGGCCCAGGCCTCGACGAGTCGAGCTTGCTGTGGCTGGTGGACGCTCACCAGATTGCCACGCCAGAGCCCTTCGCTACGAACGCCGGCGAAGGCCTCTGCGATGTACGTCCTGGCCCGGTCTGGCAGGCCGCCCGCGCTGCCGGCCTGAGCCGGGAAGGCTATTCACGGCGCTTCACGCAGCTGCACAGCATCCCGCCGGCCACGTTTCGCATGCTCATGCAGCTCAACGTCGCGCGGCGGCTGTTGAGGGCGGGTCAGCCCATCGCGGCTGTTGCCGCAGAGACCGGGTTCTCCGACCAGAGCCACCTGGGCCGGTGCTTTCGGCGCTTTTTTGGCGTAACACCGGGCCGGTACCGCGCGGGCTGAGCCCGGTCACATCCGTTCTATATCAGGGCGAGCAAGCACCCTATCGTGCCGCTGCGCGCGCACGGTCCAGGTCTTGGCGCCGGGGGCATGCGCAATCGAGCTCAACCAGGGAAAAACGGATGTCGCCTACGTCAACGCTCATTTCTTCGCTCCTTGTCATCGGCGCTGGCATCAGCGTCGCCTTGCAGCAAATCCTCAACGCCAACCTTCGAACACAGCTGGGCTCGCCCTGGTGGGCGGGCTTCGTCAGCTACTTCGTCGGCATGGTGGCCATGCTGCTGGTGGCCACGATGGCGCCCGGGCCCCGTCTGTCACTGCCGAACATCGGTTCTGGCACCGGCTCGTGGATGGCATGGACCGGCGGCGTCTTCGGCGCCATCTTCATCGGGACGGCCATCCTCATGGTGCCGCGGTTGGGCGCAGCCACGGTGTTGGCGCTGATCGTCGTGGGCCAGATGCTGGGCTCCATGGCTTTCGACCATTTCGGCCTGTTCGGAATGCCTCAGCACCCAGCGAGCCTGGTTCGGATGGCAGGCGCCGGATGCCTGATCCTTGGCGTCGTCCTAGTCCGCGCCTAGCGCACAGCCAACCGCGTGAATCGTGCGATGGCCGCCCATGGCGGATCAAAATGGTGGCCGTCGGCCATCGCATGCCACAGTGCCCAGCGCCGCATGCGCGCTACATTGGCCACGTCGAACTCGTTGAGAGGAGGGCGCTCATGCAAAGACCCAGTCCCGTGGGGATGATGCTTCAGTTCGCGTTCGGTTCTGGTCCAGCGCGGCCCAAGTCATCCGGCGGCCCGGCATCCCAGGCCAGTGACGACGCTGCCTGCGAATCATCGCCACAGATGCTGGCGCTGGTGACCGCGGCCAAGGCTTGGTGGGAAGCCAGCCGGCCCGCGGGCTGGTCGCTGGAAGAGCATCTGGCCGACCCGACCGCCGGTTGCCGCGATGGAGCGCAGGAGCGAGCGCTGGCTGAAGCGGTTGCGCAATGGGTGAGGCAGGGCGCCTGACTGGATGGCGCGGCACGGGCAGAAGTGGTGTGCGAGCCATCGCCCGGTGGCGTCTTGGTTCCGCTACGCTGTTGGGCATGTCTGCGCGACACCATCGCGCCGAGGAGCCTGTGGATGTCAAACAGCCCCCGTGAGCCGCTGCGCCTGCATGTCCCGGAGCCCAGCGGGCGACCCGGGCAGCACACCGACTTCTCCTACCTGCACCTGTTCCCGGCCGGCGCCGCGCGCCGGCCACCGATCGATGTCGCGCCAGCCGACACCGCTGATCTGAGCTACGCGCTGGTGCGCGTGCTTGACGATGAAGGCCGTGCAGTCGGCCCGTGGGCGCCGGCTGCCGACACCGCACTGCTCAGGCGTGGCCTTGCTGCGATGCTGCGCACCCGGGCCTTCGACGCGAAGATGTTGACGGCCCAACGGCAGAAGAAGATCTCGTTCTACATGCAGTGCCTCGGCGAGGAAGCCATCGCAACCGCGCACGCGCTGGCGCTGGAGCCGGGCGACATGTGCTTTCCCACCTATCGCCAGCAGGGGCTGCTGCTGGCGCGCGATGACATTCCCATGGTCGAGCTGATGTGCCAGCTGATGAGCAATGAGCGTGACCCGATGAAGGGTCGCCAGCTGCCGGTGATGTACTCGTACAAGCGCGCTGGCTTTTTCACGATCTCGGGCAACCTGGCGACGCAGTTCATCCAGGCGGTGGGCTGGGCCATGGCGTCGGCCATCAAGGGTGACACGAAAATCGCCTCCGGATGGATTGGCGACGGTGCGACCGCCGAAGCCGACTTTCACACGGCACTGACTTTCGCCCATGTCTACCGCGCCCCGGTCATCCTCAACGTCGTCAACAATCAGTGGGCGATTTCCACGTTTCAGGCCATCGCTGGCGGCGAGGCGACGACGTTCGCAGCGCGCGGGGTTGGCTGCGGCATCGCCAGCCTGCGCGTCGACGGCAACGACTTCCTGGCCGTGCTCGCGGCATCACGCTGGGCCGCTGAGCGGGCACGAAGCAACCTTGGGCCGACGCTAATCGAGTGGGTGACCTACCGCGCCGGCGCGCATTCGACTTCCGATGACCCGTCGCGCTACCGGCCCGCCGATGACTGGGAGCATTTTCCGCTGGGCGATCCCATCGAACGGCTCAGGCGCCACCTGATTGCCCTCGGCGCCTGGAGCGACGACGAGCACGAACGCACGCGCAAGGCGCTTGAAGCCGAGGTCGCTGCGGCGCAGAAGGAGGCGGAAGCCCATGGGACGCTGCTGGACGGCCACATCCCTCCACTGGAGTCGATGTTCGACGACGTCTATGCGGCCATGCCGTCACACCTGCGCGACCAGTTGCGCCAGGCCCGCGAGGCCGAAACCGCGCGCCGTGCAGGCAAGGAGGGCTGAGATGGCTCGGATGACGATGATCCAGGCGCTGCGCTCGGCGATGGACGTGATGCTCGAGCGTGATCCGAATGTCGTGATCTTCGGGGAAGACGTGGGGTATTTCGGCGGGGTGTTCCGCTGCACCGAGGGGCTGCAGGCCAAGTACGGCGCCTCGCGTGTCTTCGATGCACCGATTTCCGAGGGCGGACTGGTCGGTGTCGCGGTCGGCATGGGTGCCTACGGGCTGCGGCCCATCGTCGAGGTGCAGTTCGCCGACTATTTCTACCCAGCTTCGGACCAGATCGTGTCCGAGGCGGCGCGGCTGCGCTACCGCTCGGCAGGCGATTTCACGGCACCCGTCACCATTCGCATGCCTTGCGGCGGCGGCATCTATGGCGGCCAGACGCACAGTCAGAGTCCGGAGGCGCTGTTCACGCATGTATGCGGCATTCGCACCGTGATGCCATCGACGCCCTACGACGCAAAGGGACTGTTGATTGCGGCTGTCGAGTGTGACGACCCGGTCATTTTCCTGGAGCCCAAGCGGCTCTACAACGGCCCCTTCGACGGCCACGCCGACCGGCCGGTCGTGCCGTGGTCCAAGCATCCGGCGAGCGAAGTGCCCGAGGGCCATTACACCGTGCCGCTGGAGTCGGCTGCGGTGTTGCGCGCAGGACGCGACGTCACTGTGCTTGCTTACGGCACGATGGTCTTCGTTGCGGAGGCTGCGGTGCTGGAGTGTGGCGTCGATGCCGAGATCGTCGACCTGCGCAGCCTCTGGCCGCTTGATCTGGCGGCCATCGTCGAGTCGGTGAAGAAGACGCGGCGCTGCGTCGTCGTCCACGAGGCGACGCGCACCAGCGGGTTCGGCGCGGAGCTCGCCGCACTGGTACAGGAGCACTGCTTCTACCACCTCGAAGCGCCGATCGAGCGCGTCACCGGCTGGGACACGCCCTACCCGCATGCGCTCGAGTGGGCCTATTTCCCAGGCCCGCAACGCGTGGCTGCCGCGCTGCGTCGCGTGATGGAGGACTGAGCATGGGTGCACGCATCGTCAAGGTGCCGGACGTTGGCGAGGGCATCGCCGAGGTCGAGGTCGTCGAGTGGCACGTGAAGCCGGGCCAGGAGGTCGCCGAGGACCAGGCCCTTGTGACACTGATGACCGACAAGGCCGCGATCGAGATCCCGTCGCCGGCCGCAGGCCGCGTCGCCGCGCTCGGCGGTGAGGTTGGACAATTGCTTGCAGTGGGCTCGACGCTGGTGCGCTTCGACGACACGGCAGGCGGCGAAACCGCCGCGGTTGACCAATCGCGTGATGCCGGCGGCCCGCCAGCCGTTGAGCCGGCCGAGGTGCAAGCGCACCCGCCTTCGTCCGGGCATCGACTTGAGCCGGCCGCTTCCGGCGCAGTGCCGGCTCCGGCACACCCCGGCGAGCGTCCCATCGCGTCGCCCGCGGTGCGCCGCCGCGCCTGGGACCTCGGCATCGAGCTCAAGGACGTGCGGCCAAGCGGTACCGCCGGCCGGATTGTCCATGCCGACCTCGACACGTACCTTGCGAGCCATGGCGCTCAGCCACCACAGGTACCGGCTGCGGCGCCAAGCACGGCTGACGCCGTACGCGACGAGACCGAAGCGGTACCGGTCATTGGGCTGCGCCGGCGCATCGCAATGAAGATGCAGGAGGCCAAGCGGCGTATTCCGCACTTCAGCTATGTCGAGGAGATCGACGTCACGGAGGTGGAGGCGCTGCGCGCTGCGCTGAATGCGAAATGGGAGGGCCGGCGGCCGCGCCTGACGCTGCTCGCGTTCATTGCACGCGCGATGGTGCTGGCCTGCGGCGAGTTTCCGCTGGTCAACGCGCGCTTCGATGATCAAGCCGGTGTCGTCACGCGCCACGGTGCGGTGCATCTGGGCGTCGCGACCCAGACCGAGCACGGACTGATGGTGCCCGTGTTGCGCCATGCCGAGGCGCTCGACCTGTGGGCGATGGCGCGTGAGGTCCTGCGTCTGGCTGAGGCAGCACGCGCCGGGCGCGTGACGCGCGACGAGCTCACCGGCTCGACGATCACGCTGACCAGCCTTGGCGCACTCGGCGGCATCGTTTCTACGCCAATCATCAACCATCCGGAGGTTGCGATCGTCGGCGTCAACCGCATCGTTGAACGGCCGGCATTGCGCGGCGGGCTCGTCGTGCCGCGGCTGACGATGAACCTGTCGTCGTCATTCGACCACCGTGTCGTCGACGGCGTGGACGCTGCGCGCTTCGTGCAAGCGATCCGCGGCTTCTTGGAATTGCCGGCAACACTGTTTGTCGAATGACGCCGCCAGCACTGCTGTTTCAGAGCAAGCGCACTGTGCCCAGCAGCTCAAAGGCCTTGTCTTCCGAAAGCGCACCTTGCCGGTCCTTTAACGCCAGGATCTTGATGAGCGCCTCGGTGATGGGCGCCAAGCCGCCTTCGAGGATCAACGGCGGCGCGGACACTGGCGCCAAATCGCGCGCCGTTTGCAGCGGCTGAGGAGCGCTGACCGATAGCGCAGCGTTCACTGGCACATGGGCCAAGGCCGTGGTGTGAGCCGCCATGGCATCTGCATGCACCACCGGCAGCGTTCCTTGCTTTGGCGGCTGGACGGCCGGCTCAACTTGTGAGAGCAGGTCGGCTTGCACCGGGGTGGCGACAGCAGTGCGAGCCGTATTTCCGGGCAGGTCACTGGCCTCGCTGCGTTGCTCGTGATCGCCTTGGCGCTCAGCTTGACGGCGAGGGCGCGTTTTTCTAAGCACGGTCTCTTCACGGGGCACGCTGACGGTCACGGCCTCTTCTTCAGTGGTGCCGGTTGCGGCCCTCGCCGTCTCATTAAGCTGGGCCGATACCGGGTCTGCCACGGGCATGGCCTCTTTGCCTGTACCCACAGCAGTGATCTGGGCTGGCGCCGTGTCAGGGGTTGGGGTGGTCTCAGCGCCAGCACCCTTGCCACGCGGCAAGGGTGTCAGGCGCTGCAGCGTCACGGCCGGGACATCCGCTACCGTGCGAGGCGCCTCGAACCAATCGCCAGGCATGTCCAGCGCCTGCGCGATGTTCCGGCAGAAGTCCTGGTCCAGGACCTTGCCGCCATTGGCAATGGTGGACATGTAGGGCTGACTGATGCCGATGACGCGTGCCAGGGCACTCTTGGCGCCCTTGCCCTGCAGCAGGAGGCTCAAATTGCGCTGGCGCAGCTCAGGCGACGGCGTCGCGTGGTCCGCTTTCGGGGTGGACTGGGCCACAGTCACTGAGGGCGTGGTCGTGGATGCGGCCTTTGCTGCTTGCATGGAACGGGTCCTGGTGGCTTTCATGTCTTCAACAGGAACGTTGGTTGGGGCCTTGTCCGCTACAAGGGACAGTGTCGCCTGCGCTGCCTCGGCGGAATCTGATGATCCGATGGGAACAGCTTGGCCGAGCTGCGCCGAAGCGTCTTGAACGGGGTTCCCGGCCATGCGTGACGTCGGTTGGAGCACGGCCGATATCACGCCGGCTGACCGCAACGGGTCGGATGCCGCCACTGCTGGCATGGACGCAGCGTCGCCATCGACATCGTCCTCATGCAGGCCAGCTTTCTCTGGGTGTCTCAGCAACTCCAGGGTGCCCTCAGGCACTTCCTTGTTGAGGCCATCCAGCCACTTGCCCGGCAGGTTCAACGCCCGCTCAACATGAAAAGCCGTCTCGTCCGCACAAAGAGCACCTCGGGACATGGCCTCCAGGCGTTCCAGAGGAACCTCTGCCACGAGGGCCAGCGCCTCGCGCACCGGCGCCTTGTCCAGCAACAGCCGCAAATTTGCGGCACGCAAGGCACCGTTGACGCCTTGCTGGGGCGACTGGGGCTTGAAACTGTTTTGCCGCGGTCCGTCGGACCGGCCGTTGGACCCTATATGCAAGACGACGTCGTCGCGCATGGGATCACGAGAGCCCCTTGCACGGCTCGGCCCACGGCTGCTGTCACGACGTTTCGTTTGCCAATCAGGCTTTGCCAAGTGTTCCTCCCGAGTTCAGGATCAAGCAGGTTGTTCAGCCATCGTTCATGGCCTTGTGAACAAGAGTCCGGCCTGCTGTCGAGCGAGTTTTGATCTTCTACTTTACTCGCGCATGCAACACGCGTGCTTTATTACATTCGGGCCCAGCAGGCGGCGTGCTTATCGTCGGTGCCTGGGCCGGATACCGGCAAGTTCGATGCGCAGCGCTTCCCGATCAAACTGAGGATCTACCAGGTCGGGCAGCCATTCCAGCCGTTCATAAAAGAGAAGGGCGGCGGCATAGACGGCCATGGATACCGAAGCCTCGCCACGTTCGAGATTGATGATGGTCGGCGGCGATGCGTTGAGCTCGGCAGCCAGGTCGCGGATCGTCATCCCGCGGCGTTCTCGTGCCAGGCGCAAGTTGGCTCCCAGCGTCGTGAGTGCATTCGTGATTGCCGGAGACAGATCGCGGGACAGTTTTGGGGCACGTGACATGTGTTTTAGTTAAACACAGTCGCGTAAGTTGTTCAAATATAATTGAACAGTTGGTTTCCAACCTTGAATTGATGCTCAGGCATTTCGAGACTGGCTTCAAGCTCATTGGAGAACACATAAGTCTGGAGGCCAAGGTGCTCAAACGGACTGTGCGAACTTGGTCATCAACAACCAGATGTTTTGCTCGACTACTGGGCCAAGCGCTCAATGCGGGAGCCAAACCACACCAGCCATCGCACGCGACTCTTTCAAGGCACCATTGCGGCTCATCACTGCATAGGAGAGCTTGTCCGTGTCAAAAACTGAAACCCAGAAGAACAGCGCTTTCATGAAAGCTTTGAAGCCCAGTCCTGCCCTGGCAGTCATCGTGGGCACCGAGCCACTTCCCCGCACCGAAGTCACCAAGCGCATCTGGGACTACATCAAGCAGCACAACCTGCAGAACCCGGCGAACAAGCGCAATATCTTGTGCGACCAGACCTTGAAGGCGGTCATGGGCAAGGACGAGGTGACGATGTTTGAGATGACTGGCCTGGTCGGCAAGCATTTGGCTTAAGCGCAACTTGCGTCGACAGACTTCGGTCGTGACTCATGAGAAAGCCCTGCAGTGCAGGGCTTTTTTACAAATAACTGGCGAGTAGTTGGTTTTGTCAACCGAGCCGCTGCCACGCCGTGCGGTGAAACGGCAAACCAGATGGGAATTGACCCGTGAACGATCCTGCTCAATAGGTTGGTTCTGTCACAAGAGTGCTGGCCTGGGCAGCGAGACAGCAGCGCTTAAGTTTCTCAAGCAACGAGCGCGCCGATGCCACACGGACAAATGAGTGAAGTGCCCCGCAGTTGCCGTGTCCCAGGCAGTGAGTGGGCTGCTGCAGCGACTTGCGGCTTGATCCACATAGGAGGACATGCGACAAGGCGTGGCTCGCTCAGCATGTTGCCAAGCAGCTTTGCAACGGATCGGCTGCAGAAAGAAGAGGGCCGGCTGAGCCGGCCCTCCAGGGTCACAGACAAGGCAACTGTCACTGACATCAGCGCGTCAGGGCTGCCGTTGGGGGCACCGGTATCGCAAGCGACACCAGCGCCCCTTTCAGCCAGGACGGCCGTTACAGCTTAGGTGCACAGGACGCAAATTTCGACGGGCAACCAGCGTTCAGGCCACCAGCCCCGCCTTGGGGGAAAGCTTCGCCCTTGAACATTCTCAGTACGTCCTGCCAGGGGTTATGCCTGGAAGTATGGCGGTACCAGAAGACGTAATTGCTGTGCAGTTGGTCACGTGCAAAGGTGTAGATTTTGCGCACGTCCACCTGCACATAGGGACCGCCGTGGCGTACAGCTTCATAGCTGTCGGACTCTACCTTCATGCCGATGGGAATCACGCCTTTGGCCTTGTCGTTGAAGACGTAGGCGGATCTCTCCAGGTCCGGGTCATTGATGAAAACGTCAGGTCCGCCCATGCCCACGCCCTTGTCCTTCATGTTTTGGAACAGAGGCGGCACCAGATTGGCTGGGTAATTGATGAACTGCAGCACCACGCTGTTGGGAAAAGCGGCGCGTGCAGCCGTGTCCACTTTGGCCAGGTTGGAGAAGAACTGCTTTTTCTGCGCGTCCGACAAAGGCTTGACCATCATGCCGAAGGCCGTTTCGGTGAAGGTGATGCCTTCGAAGCTGTTGTCCTTGTTGTAGCGTTTGCCCAGGGCCTGGACCAAGGCTATCAAGCGGTTGCGAACATCGTCATCGTGCAGGGAGGCATTCTCGCCATAGGTGCCCTTGATGGTGCCGATGCGAAAGGCGCCACCGCTGTACTGCGCCGTGCGCAAGTAGTCAGGCACGGCCTTGTCGCCGTCGAAAGTCTTGGTTCCCAGCGTCAGGAACAGCCGTTTGCCCTTGGCCTTGGCCTTGTTCAAGTAGCGGTCGATGCGAGAGAAGTCATAGACGCCCTTGCTCTTTTCCAACTGCCGCCAGTTGGCCCGCACCATGATGCCTTTTACATGAGGCATGCCGGCCGTTTCATTCAAGCCGGCGTCGATGACGAAATCACCAGCGTTCGAGCCATATTCGATGTAATGGCCGGGATTCCATTTGGTCACGACGCCGGCTGCCAGATTGGAGGACAGCAAAGCGTTGCTGTCGTTGGCTTGCTCATTGACGAAAGTCAGCGGATCCAGCACCGGGACATCGTCGCCCACGAAATCGTCCGGTCCGAAACGGATCGAATAATCTTCAGTGGAGTCGGCAGTATTTGAAGAGGCCGTCGCCAAACCCAGCGCGATCTCTCTTTGCGCATCGGTGGGCGAGGTGGCGGTTTCCATCTGCGCAACAGTTTCGCTTTGGAGGTCTTCTCCTCCACCGCATGCTCCAAGAAAGACGGAGCATGCAAGGGCAATGGCCAAAAATTTCCTTTGGTTTGAGAATTTCATCCGGTCAATCAACGGCTTGCCTAGGCAGGCACGCGCGGAGCGTGTCACCTGGGCTTGGGCACAGTGGACCTGGCGGGCGCTTCAAAACGCGCCTTCTTTGCTCAGGGTCGATAAGGATCGCGCAGAACGTCGTGGTTCGTAGCGCGTACTGAACGATGCCACGCAATGCTGCAGCAGTCGTTACGGCTCTTTGGATGAGTAAACGAATGCAGACACGCCTTGTCGACGACGTCGGGGTGCTTTTGGTGAAGAAAGTTTCGTAAGCAACAGATTGGCCGTCACGTTGCGCGCCGCAGTGCTGCAGGGCTGGGTGTGAACGTGGCCGTGCTGGAAATGGGCGACCTGCGCATTGTCAGCGCCGCGCATGCACGCCTGAGTAGCGTGGCATTGCACCATGGGCAGATCGGCGCGCGTGCCAATCGGAAAGCCTGGATAGGCACGCACGCACCGGCCGTCACGCAGTGGCCGTGCCTGCAGAGAAATGCCTTGTGCGCCCAGCTTGTCTTCGTTCAAAGCTCGTCCAGCAGTTCCTCCAACGCCGCAAGATGCCGCACCTGTGCCTGCAGTTCTGCAGGCAACAGCTCTGGTGAACCCAGGGCGCAAACACGCATGCCGGCCGCCAAACCGGCGCGCATGCCAAACATGCTGTCTTCCACCACGACACAGCGCTCAGGCGCCACGCCGATGGCGCGTGCCGCATGCAGAAACAGGGCCGGATTGGGCTTGAAGGCGCCGACTTCGTAGGCGCTGAAGATCCGTCCCTGCAGCAGCGGCAACAGTCCCGTGACGGACAGGGTGAGCTCCGTCTTGGCGCGCGGACCGTTGGTGGCCACGCAATAAGGGACGGTGAGCCGCTGCAGCAGTGCCAATGCGCCAGGCATGGGCTGAAGCTGCGTCTTGAATGACTCCGCCATCGTGGCGCGGACGGTCGTCTCGAAGTCTGCCGGCAGTTCACGGCCCCAGCGCTGCGCGATCGTGGCCAACGTGGTGGCCATGCTCTGGCCCTTCATCGTGTCCAGGTCAGCCAGGTGCACCGGCTCCACGCCCAGCGCGAGGGCCTCCTGAGCCATGGCGGCCAGCCCAAGGGGCTCGCTGTCGACCAGTGTGCCGTCGCAGTCGAAGATGACCGCATCAAACCGCGAAGCTGTCGTTTTCATCGCACTCCAGAGCTGTTGGCCATCGTCGCGAGCATCCCACGACTGCCATTGGGCCGCGTCCAAGACGGTTTATGGGACCTGGCGCCCTGCCGGGGCCGCACAGGCCTCACGGTTGGCGGCCCAGGGCCGCCGCAGCAAGAGCAGCACTTTGGCCGGAGCTGGGAGAAACCATGAGACATCAAAATCTACCGACTAGGTATGCTCATCATACCAGCTCGTAAGACACCGCTTTTCGAGGTGTTGGCCGAGTGCTTCCGCTGTTCGAGACCCAGACCTGGAGAGGTAGTGATGAAGGAAAAGATCGCGTTGTTCGGTGCCGGCGGCAAGATGGGGGTGCGCCTGTCAAAGAACCTGCTCAAGTCTGACTTTGTCGTGCGCCATGTGGAGCCCAGCGTCGTGGGCCGCCAGCGCCTGAAAGACGAAGTGGGCCTGACCTGCGTGGACGTCGATGAGGCCTTGGACAATGCCGACGTCGTGATCCTGGCGGTGCCTGATACCCTCATTGGGAAGATCTCGCACGACATCTCGCCCAAGCTGCGCGCCGGGACGATGGTCATGCTGCTGGATGCGGCCGCACCTTTCGCCGGCCATTTGCCCGACCGCAAGGACCTGACCTACTTCGTCGCCCATCCGTGCCACCCGACGATCTACAACGACGAGACCGAAGAAGCCGCGCGGCGAGATTACTTTGGCGGCGGGGCGGCCCGGCAGTCCATCACCAGCGCGCTGATGCAGGGCCCCGAATCGGCCTTCGATTTGGGCGAAGCGGTTGCCAAGGCCATCTACCAGCCGATCAAGAACTCGTACCGCCTGACCGTGGAGCAGATGGCGCTGCTGGAGCCCGGGCTGTCGGAGACCGTGTGCGCAACGCTGCTGCAGGTGATGCGCGACGCCATGGACGAAGTGGTGCGCCGTGGTGTGCCGCACGATTGCGCGCGCGACTTCCTGTTGGGCCACATGAACATCCTGGGCGCGGTGATCTTCAATGAGATTCCGGGCGCCTTCTCGGACGCCTGCAACAAGGCCATCACCTTTGGCAAGCCGCGCCTGATGCGCGACGACTGGCTCAAGGTCTTCGACCGCGAGGAGATCGCCGACAGCATCCGCCGCATCACCTGAGGCGCGGCGCAAGCGCCCAGACGAGGCCCGGCCGCGCCTGCGCGCCGGATGACGGATGCACAGATGAAGAGGAGTTCGCGGTGAGCGAACGGATCTACGCCAGCTATTGGCTGGAAACCGGGGACGACCCGGCCCGCGCGGCGGAAGTGATCGCGGGCGAGCAGTCCAGCGGCACCTTCGTGGCACTGCCCAACGAGACGCCCGAGCTCAAGGCGCGCTCCGGCGCGCGGGTCGAGCGGCTGGAAGTGCTGGAGCGCGTGAGTGCGCCAAGCCTGCCCACCCCGGTGCAGGCTGCCTACTACACCCGCTGCCGCCTGGAGCTGTCGTGGCCCATCGAGAACTTGGGCGCGTCGCTGCCCATGCTCATGGCTACCGTCGCGGGCAACCTCTTCGAGCTGCGCTGCGTCACCGGGCTGCGCATCACCGACCTGCGGCTGCCGCCGTCCTTCGCCGCGGCCTATCCGGGGCCGGCCTTCGGCATCCAGGGCACGAGGCAGCTTTCCGGCGTCGCCGGCGGCCCGCTGATCGGCACCATCATCAAGCCCAGCGTCGGCCTGTCGCCGCAGGAAACGGCCCAACAGGTGCGCGAGCTGGTGCAAGGCGGCATCGACTTCATCAAGGACGACGAGCTCCAGGGCGACGGCCCGCACTGCCCGTTTGACGAGCGCGTGCGCGCCGTGATGCGCGTGGTCAACGAGGCGGCCGAGCGCACCGGCCGCAAGGCGATGGTCGCCTTCAACCTGACCGGCGACCTGGACCAGATGCGCCGGCGCCACGACCTGGTGCTAGCGCAAGGGGGCACCTGCGTCATGGTGTGCCTGAACGCCGTGGGCCTGGTCGGCCTGCATGAGCTGCGCCGGCATGCGCAATTGCCCATCCACGCGCACCGTGCGGGTTGGGGCTCCCTCACGCGCTCGCCGGCGCTGGGCTGGGATTACGCGCCTTGGCAGAAGTTCTGGCGCCTGGCCGGGGCCGACCACCTGCACGTCAATGGGCTGCGCAACAAGTTCAGCGAGAGCGACGACAGCGTCATCGAGGCGGCGCGCGCGGTGCTGGCGCCTGTCATGCCGCAAGCGCCGATGACCGCGATGCCGGTGTTCAGCTCCGGGCAGACCGGGCTGCAGGCCGCGGCCACCCATGCGGCGCTGGGCGGGGCGGACCTCATCCATACCGTGGGCGGCGGCATCTTCGGCCACCCGCAGGGCGTGGCCGCAGGCGTGCAGGCCCTGCGCGCGGCCTGGGATGCGGCCAGGGCCGGCGTGCCGCTGGAGCTGCAGGCCGAGCGTGATGCGGCACTGCGCTCGGCGCTGGGATTCTGGAAATGAGCGCCGCACGCGAGGGCGCGCCGCAGGGCCTGCTGCTGGCCTACTACGGCGACGACTTCACCGGCTCCACCGACGCGATGGAGGCCATGACGGCGGCCGGCGTGCCCACCGTGCTGTTCCTGCAGCCGCCCACGCCCGCGATGCTGCAGCGGTTCCCGCACGTGCGTTGCGTCGGCCTGGCCGGCTCGTCACGGGGCCGCAGCCCGCAGTGGATGGAGCAGCACCTGCCGCAAGCATTTGAGAGCCTGGCGGGCTTGGGCGCCCCGGTGCTGCACTACAAGGTCTGCTCGACCTTCGATTCCTCGCCGGCCATCGGCTCCATCGGCCGTGCGATCGACCTGGGACAGCGCTGCATGCCGGGCCGTTGGGTGCCCATGGTGGTCGGCGCGCCGCGGCTCAAGCGCTACCAGGCGTTCGGCAACCTCTTTGCCGCCGCCGACGGCGCGGCCTGGCGCCTTGACCGGCACCCCACGATGTCACGGCACCCGGTCACGCCCATGGGCGAGGCGGACCTGCGGCGGCACCTGGCGGCGCAGACGGCGCGCCGCATCGAGCTGATCGACCTCGTGCAGCTCAAGGCCGGGGAGGGCACTGCGCGGGTGCTTGAGCTGTGTGGCGACGATGTGCCGGCGGTGTTCCTGGACGTGGTGGACGAGCAGACCCTGCAGGAGGCCGGCCGCCTGGTGTGGGAACAGCGGGGGGATGGCGTGTTCACGGCGTCGTCCTCCGGGCTGCAGTACGCCTTGGCAGCGCATTGGCGCTCACTGGGCTGGCTGCCTGCCACGGCGCCTGGCCTGCCCACGGCCGAGCCGGTGTCCACGATCGCCGCGGTCAGTGGCAGTTGCTCGCCGGTCACGGCGGCGCAAATCCGCTGGGCACGGGCCAACGGCTTCCTCACCGAGCGGCTTCACTTGCCCGCCGTGCTGCACAGCGACACCGCGCAGGCGGAAGTCGAGCGCTGCGTGCGCAGCGCCACGGCGGCGCTGCGGGCCGGCACCAGTGCGCTGGTGTACAGCGCCGAGGGGCCTGACGATCCGGCGGTCACCGGCTTCGATGCGCTGGCGGCCGAGGCGGGCCTGGACCGCCCAACCGCCGCGCGCCGGGTCGGGGAGGGGCTGGCGCAGGTGATGCGCCGGCTGCTCGACAGCGTCGAGCTGCGTCGCGTCGTCGTGGCCGGCGGCGACAGCTCGGGCGAGGTGGCCAGCGCGCTGGACATCGCCGCCCTCAGCGTCGTGGCCGGCATGGCGCCCGGCGCGCCGCTGTGCCGGGCCTGGTCTGCCAACCCGCGCCGCGACGGCCTCGAAATCGTCCTCAAGGGCGGGCAGATCGGCGCGCAGGCGTTCTTCGGCGCCGTGCGCGCCGGCCGGCCCGCACCCTGACGCCGCCCACGCACCAGGCGCGACGCCCGCGCGCCCATGGATATCGGATCGGGCTTCGATCACACCAACAGAGGAGACAAGCATGAAAGCAGCAGTTCGTCATTCCGCGGCCGTTGCAGCCCTGGCTGTGCTGGCGTCCGTCGCGACCGGCGCACAGGCCCAGGTGAGCGAGCGCAACATCAAGTTCGGCTACAGCGTCCACGAGACGCATCCGCTGGGCAAGGGCGCGAACAAGTTTGCCCAGCTGGTGGCCGAGAAGAGCGGCGGCAAGATCAAGATCAAGAACTACCCGTCCACGCAGCTGGGCTCGGAGACGCAGATGATCTCGGCCACGCAAGGCGGCGTGCAGGACATGGTGGGTGTGTCCTCGGCGCCGCTGGTGGGCCTCGTTAAGGACTTCGCGCTGTTTGACCTGCCCTTCATGTTCGCCAACGAGAAGGAGGTCGATGCCGTCGTGGACGGGCCGGTGGGCACGCGGCTCTTCGACAAGCTGGCGACCAAGGGCGTCGTCGGCCTGTGCTTCTGGGAAAACGGCTTCCGTCACGTGACGAACAACAGGCGGCCGATCACGAAGCTCGACGACTTCAAGGGCATCAAGCTGCGCACCATGCAGAACCCGGTGTACGTCGACATGTTCAATACGCTGGGTGCCAATTCCGTGCCCATGGCCTGGCCGGAGGTGTACGCGGCACTGGAGACCAAGGCCATCGATGGGCAGGAGAACCCCTTCGTGATCGTGTCGACCAACAAGATCAACGAAGTGCAGAAGTACCTGAGCGTGACCAAGCACGGCTACTCGCCCTACGCCGTGATGGTGGGCGCCAAGCTGTGGGAAAAGCTCAGCCCGGCCGAGCGCACCATCTTCAAGGACTCCTGCGCGGAAGCCCGCGACTACCAGCGCAAGCTCAATCGCGAGGAGGATGCCAAGACCGTCGCCGAGCTCAAGGCGCGCGGCATGCTCATCAACGAGGTGCCGCCGGAAGCCGTGGCGCAAATGAAGCAGCAGCTCAAGCCCGTGACCGACAAGTACACCAGGGAAATCGGCGAAGACCTGGTCCAACAGGCGCAGGCCGAGATCGACAAAGTGCGTTCCGCGATGAAGTAAGGCCGGGTGGGCGCGCCGGTGCCAGTGCCTGACGTGCCGCCTGGGCCGAATCCGGCACGCCGCAAGCGGGCCGGCCGGTCGATGGTATCGTCATCACACCATTGGGCGCCGCCCAGAAAGACTGCCGGGACCATGTGATGGCTGAAACGATCCAGCGCAAGAAGCTCTACGAACACGTGCTCGAACGGCTGATGGAGCGCATTCGCTCCGGCGAGATCGCCCCGGGTGCGCAGTTGCCGTCAGAGCGTGAATTGATGGAGGAGTACGGCGTGGGCCGTCCCGCGGTGCGCGAGGCACTGCAGGCGCTGGAGCGCTCCGGCATTGTCGAGATCGCGCACGGCGAGCGCGCGCGCGTGGTGGTGCCCACGGCGGAGCGGCTGCTGGCGCAGGTCGCCGGGGGCGCCATGCACCTGCTGCGCACACAGCCGCAGACCCTGGAGTACCTCAAGGACGCCCGTCTGTTCCTGGAGACCGGTACCGCGCGGATGGCGGCGGAACGGGCCACCGAGGAGCAGGTGGCCCGGCTGCGGCTGGCGGTGGCCCAGCACCGCGCCTCCATGGTCAATCTGGAGCTGTTCATCGAACGCGACATGGCCTTCCATCGCGAGGTGGCCGGCATCAGCGGCAACCCGATCTACCCGACCATCGTCGAGGCGCTGTTCCGCTGGGCCAGCGAGTACTACCAGACCATGGTGCGGGCACCGGGCGCGGAGGAACTGACGCTGGCCGAGCATGAGCGCATCGTCGATGCCATTGCAGCGCATGATCCCGACGCAGCCGCTGAAGCCATGCGTGCGCACCTCACACGCTCCAGCGTCCTGTACCAACGCTTGACGAAACAGGCTTGACTTGAGCGGGCTGGATTTCCCCGTCAATAACGATTATGTCAAATAAGGTTGAGTGTTCAACCTGAATGGCGAGCCTGCCTTGACAGCCTGGCGTCGCTTGCCACGTCAAGCCTCTGCACCCAGGCCGAAATCGATGAGCACCTTCATCGCGCGCTTGCGGTCAGCGGCGAGCTCGAAAGCCGACACGGCGTCTTGCATTGGGAAAGCCCGGGTGATGATGGGCGAGAGATCGACGCGGCGGTCGTTGATCAACTTCACGGCCAGCGCAAACTCGGCGTGGAAGCGGAACGAGCCCATGAGCGCCAGCTCCTTGGCCACGATGAGGTTCTGCGGCACGCTGACGTCGCCACCCAGGCCCAGCTGCACCACCACGCCGCGCGGGCGCATGACTTCCAGGCCGTCGCGCAGGGCGCGCTCGTTGCCCGAGCACTCGAACATCACGTCGAAGCTGCCCTTGTCGGCGGCATTGCGCGCCACCCAGTCCTGGTCCGAGGCTGCGTTGATGGTGTGGTGCGCACCCATGCGGCGCGCGATGGCCAGCGCTTCGTCCACCACGTCGGTGGCCACGACTTCCGCCGCGCCGTGCAGCCTGGCGGCGGCGATGGCCAGCACGCCGATCGGCCCGCACCCCGACACCAGCACGCGCTTGCCCAGCAGCGAGCCGGCCCGGCCCACGGCATGCAAGGCGACCGAGAACGGCTCCGCCACTGCGGCCTCGGCCATGGGCACGCCGGGCGCCACGGCATGGCACTGGCTGGCGTTGCACACCAGTGCATCGCGGAAGGCGCCCTGGCTGTGCGGCATGCGCATGGCACTGCCGTAGTAGCGCATGTCCAGGCACTGGTTGGGCAGCCCCTCCAGGCAGAACCTGCACGCGCCGCAGGGCCGGCTCGGGTTCACCGCCACGCGGTCGCCAACCTCGAACGACGTGACGTCGCTCGCCATCGCCGCCACGGTGCCCGCCACCTCGTGGCCCAGCACCATAGGCTCCTTGATCCGGATGGCGCCAAAGCCGCCATGGCGGAAGTAGTGCAGGTCCGAGCCGCAGATGCCGCCCATGCCCACGCGCACGAGCACCTGGCCCGGCCCCAACTCGTCCGTCATCTGTTCGTCCAGCCGCAGGTCTTCCGGGGCGTGGAGGACCAGGCACATGCAGCGCATTCTCATGGGGCTATCCCTTTGGATTGATGAGACTTACTTGGTGATCGTCACCGTGGTGAGCAGCTTCTTGAAGTACGCCGACTGGTCGGCCATGAAGGCCTTGAAGGGTTCGCCATCCATGTAGGACACGATCAGGTTGGTCTTGGCCATGGCGTCCTTGAACGCCGGCTCGGCCACCGCCTTGCGCGTGGTCTCGCGCAGCACCGCCACCACCTCGGGTGGCGTTCCCAGCGGCACGCCCAGGCCGCGCCAGGTGCCCAGCGCCAGATCCACGCCCTGCTCCTTGAACGTGGGCACGTTGGCGTACTGGCCACCCAGGCGCTGCTCGGCCATCACGCCCAGCACCTTGAGCTTGCCGCTGGCCACGTGGGGTCCGATCTCGGCCGGGCTGACGGCAATCGCATCCACATGTCCGCCCAGCAATGCGACGACGCTGGGTGCGGCGCCCTGGAACGGCACGTGGTTGAAGTGCACGCCGGTCTTCTGCTCCACCGCCGCCGCCGCCAGGTGCCAGATGGAGCCGCTGCCGGCATTGCCCATCGCCACGGCGCCCGGGTTCTTGCGCGCATGGGCGAGGAACTCCTCCACCGTGTGCCACGGTGCGTCGGCACGCACGGTGATCGTGCCCGGGTCGGCGTTGAGCCGGGCAATAGGGATGAAGTCCTGGACGCCGAACTTCACCATGCCCAGGTGCGGGATGATGGCCAGCTCCGAAATCAGCACCACGACCTTGTAGCCGTCGGGTGCGGCACGCTGCACCTCGCCCATGGCCAGCCCACCGCTCACGCCGGGCTTGTTGGTCACGACGAAGGGCTGCGGCAGGTACTTGCGTGCCGCGTCGGCGAAGTTGCGCGCCATCACGTCGGTACCGCCACCGGCCGACGAGGGCACGACCAGCTCGATCGGCCGCGTGGGGTAGTCGGCGGCCCAGGCCGGGCTCATGGCCGTTGCCAGCGCCAGCACAGCGCCCAACGTGATGTTCCTGCGGGTTTGCGTCATTGAAGTCTCCTGTGCCGGACGGGGCCGGCTTGTGGTGTTGCTCGTTTTCCCAGCGCCGCAGCGCTTACTTGGCGGTGCGGATGCGCTCGATCTCGGCCGTCATGTCCCTGCCCGTCTCGCCCAGGCCCTGCTTGTGCTTTTCGATGACGGGCTTGAGCCTGTCGCGCATGCGCGCACGCTCCTGCGCCGAGAGCTCCACCACGGCCACGCCCTTGGCCTTGAGCGCGTCCACGGCCTTGGCGTCCATGTCGCGCGACACCTGGCGCTGGTAGGGCTTCACCTCTTCAGCCGCGTCCAGCAGGAGCTTCTGCTCGTCCCTGGAGAGCTGGTCCCAGAACTTCTTGCTGGCCATCACCAGCAGCGGCGAGTAGGCGTGCCGCGTGGCGGTGGCGTACTTCTGCACCTCGTAGAGCTTGGTGACTTCGGCCGTGACGAACGGGTTCTCCTGGCCGTCCACGGCCTTGGTCTCTAGCGCGCTGTAGAGCTCGGGGAACGGCATGGGCACGGCGTTGGCACCCAAGGTGTTGAAGGTGTCGATGAAGACGGGGATCTGCTGCACGCGGATCTTCAGCCCCGCAATGTCCTCGACCTTGGTGATGGGGCGCTTGCTGTTGGTGACGATGCGAAAGCCGTGGTCCCAGTAGGACAGGCCCACGAGCCCCTTGGCCGGCAACTTGTCCAGCAGCTTGCGGCCCACCGGGCCGTCCAGCGCCGCATCGACCTCCTTGAAGTCGTCGAACAGGAACGGCGTGTCGAAGATGCCGAACTCCTTGTCCATGCCGGTCAGCAGGCCCGGGCCCATCATCGACATCTCGATGGTGCCGCCCTGCATCGAGGAGGCCACCACCGCCTCGCCACCGAGCGTGCCGCCCGGATAGAGCTTGATCTTGAGCTTGCCGCCGCTCTTTTGCGCCACCACCTGGGCGAACTTCCTGGCGCCGGCGCCGTGCGCCGAGTCGTCGGTGTTGGCAAAGGCGAACTTGATGTTGCGCTCCTTCACCTCTTGGGCCGTGGCGCCGCCGGTGAGGCTCAGCAGCGAGCCCGTGGCCAGGGCGAGGACGACCGATCGAAAGATGTGCTTCATGGCCTGCATCCTTGAGAAGTACGGGCGAAGTCGGGCAGCGCGACCGGCCGCCCTGGAGCCGGTGGATCGCGACAAAGACAGGAAAGTGAAGATGGGCAGGCGCTGTGGCAGCGCCTTCAGATCACGGGCCGGCCGCCATGCCGCCATCGGCCAGGAAGCTGCGGTGCGACGGCATGCGGATGCTTGGCAAGCCGGTCATGGCGTCTGCAGCGTGCCGTCGACCAGCCGCGTCTGCGTCCAGGTTGTCACCCCGCTCTCACACGGGTACTTGGCGGCCTGGGCCTCGTCGAGATCGACGCCAAGCCCCGGCTTGTCGTTGGCATAGACGTAGCCGTTCCTGAACGCGGGCAGGCCCGGGAACACGTCGAGCAATGCCGCCTTGGGGCCGCGCAGCTCCTGGATCACGAAATTCGGCGGCTCGGTGCCCGACCACTCCTGCACGCCGAAGTTGCGTGCGGCCAGGTCGATGTGGATGTTGGCCGCGTGCGCCAGCGGCGACATGTCGCCGGGACCGTGCCAGGCCGTGCGCACGCCGTACTGTTCGGCAAAGAGCTGCAGCTTGCGCCCGGGCGTGATGCCGCCGACCTGGCTCAGGTGCACGCGGATGTAGTCGATGAGCCGCTCGGCGATGAGGCCGCGCCATTCAAAGGGATGGTTGAACAGCTCGCCCTGGGCCAGCGGGATGCTGGTCTTCTCGCGCAGTCGGCGCAGCCACTCGCCCTCCTCCAGCGGAATGGCATCCTCCAGGAAGAACAGCTCGAAGGGTTCCAGCGCCTGCGCAAACTGGATGGCCTCGATAGGCCTGAGCCGCTCGTGCACGTCGTGGCACAGGTGCACGTCGAAGCCCACCCGGCCGCGGATGCCCTCGAACAGCTTGATCGTCTCGCGCATGTAGCGCCGGCTGTCCAGGTAGACGCCATCCGGCGCGCCCGCCGGGGCGCCTGAAGGCGCGCGGCCATAGCCGCCACCGCCGTAGCCGCCGCTCTGGCAGCGCACGTGCGTGATGCCCTGCTCGCGGTAGCGCTGGATGTTGTCGCACAGCTCGGCCAGGTCGCGCCCGTCGGCATGGCGGTAGATGGGCACGCCCTCGCGTACCTTGCCGCCGAAGAGCTGATAGAGCGGCATCCCGGCCTGCTTGCCCTTGATGTCCCACAGCGCCATGTCGATGCCGGAGATGGCGTTGTTCTCGATCGGCCCGTTGCGCCAATAGGCGTTCTGGTGCATGAGCTGCCACAGCTCCTCGATGGCCTCGGCATCGCGGCCGATCAGCAGCGGGCGCAGGTACTGCTCGACCAGGCATTGCACTGCGAGGTGCCTGTAGGCGAAGGTGGCGCAGCCCAGCCCGTAGAGGCCGGGCTGGTTGGTCTCGACCTTGACCACGAGCAGGTTGATGCCCTCGGGGGCGGTGGCGATGGCCTTGATGTCGGTGATGAGGGTAGCCATGGGGGCAGTGGATGTTGTCGTGGAACGGGAGTGAGTGCAGGGCTCAGAGCACGGCCAGCCAGCCGCCATCGACGTAGATGATCTGGCCGTTGACGTAGTCCGATGCCGCAGAGGCGAGGTAAACCGCGGTGCCTACCAGCTCCTCGGGCTTGCCCCAGCGCTGCGCCGGGTTGCTGGCCTTGACCCACGCGTCGAACTGCGGGTTGTTGACCAGCGCCGTGTTCATGTCCGTCAGGATGTAGCCCGGACCGATGGAGTTGGCCTGGATGTTGAACTGCGCCCACTCCGCCGCCATGGCGCGCGAGAGCATCTTGATGCCGCCCTTGGCCACCGTGTAGGGCGCCACCGTCGCGCGCGCAGCCTCGCTGGTGAGCGAGCCGATGTTGACGATCTTGCCGCCTCGCCCGCGCGCCACCATGCGCCGCGCGGCCTCGCGTCCGACCAGGAAGGCGGCCGTGAGGTTGGTGTCGATGACGCGCTGCCAATCCTTGACGTCGAGTTCCAGCATGGGCTGGCGGTGCTGGATGCCGGCGTTGTTGACCAGCACATCAATCTCCAGCCCCTGGCGGTCGAATGCCTGGAATGCTGCAGCAACGGCCGCCTCGTCGGCCACGTCGAACACGCTGCCATGGGCGGCTATGCCCCTGTCGCGCAGCCTGGCCACGGCGTCTTCCACCGCGGCGGCCTGGCGGCCGTTGACGATCACCGCTGCGCCGGCGGCCCCCAGCCCCTCGGCCAGGCAATAGCCAATGCCGCGGGCTGAACCGGTGACCAGGGCGGTGCGCCCGTTGAGATCGAACAACGTGGTGCTCATTGCATTTCCTCAGGACTTACCTCATTTGTATCACGTATGATGTTTAACGCCTTCAGGGTTGTCCCGGGTAAAGGTCATACGTGATATAAAATAATGCAATGACGACCAAGTCCCCGGCACCCCGAGCCACTTTTCAGGAGCAGGTCCTGGAGCAGTTGGGTCGTGACATCTGCTCAGGCCGCTACAAGCCTGGTGTTGTGCTGCCGCCTGAAGGCGAGCTGTGCGAGCGCTTTGCCTTCAGCCGCATCGTCATCCGGGAAGCCGTGAAGTCGCTCTCCGCCAAAGGCATGCTCGACGTGCGGCGCAAGGTGGGCACGGTGGTGCTCGATCCGCGCCACTGGAACCTGTTCGACCCGGACGTCATTGCCTGGCGCGCGCAGTCCACCGTCGTGGATCCGGCCATGACGCGCGACCTCATGGAACTGCGCCGCATCGTCGAGCCCGCGGCCGCCCGGCTGGCGGCACGGCGGGCCACTGAGCAGGAGCGCCAAGCGCTGCGTTCGGCCTACGCGGCCATGGAGCGGGCGGTCGCCGGCGAGGGGGATTACGTGACGGCCGACCTCGCCTTCCACGCCACGGTGTTGTCCGCGGCCGGCAACCAGTTCGTGCGCCAGATGCAGGAAGCGATGAACGCCATCCTGAAGGCGAGCTTCAGGATCAGCTCGGAAAAGCCCGGCGGCCCGGCCTTCACGCTGCCCATGCACGAAGCGTTGTGCCAAGCCATCGAGGAAGCTGACGAGAAGGCGGCGGAGCTCGCCTCGCTCAGGTTGATCGAGCAGGCCGAGGCCGACTTGCTGGAGCAACTCCAGATCGAGCAGCACGCTTCGGCCCAGGTTGCCTGAGCCTGGGCGCGTCATTGGCACGATGCGCCACTGCCGGCCACGAGCAGTACAGCGTACTTACAGCGGTACTTCCGCGATCAATGCCCTGGGGGTTGCTGCAACTCAATGGCAATCGAAGAGCACGCAGTCTGTTGAACTGAACCGGACCCTTTTGTCCAACAAGACAACATACGAGGCTTTTCTCTGAGAAGCCACTCGTCCCGACTTGCGACGGACGCGGTGATTAAAGGGAAGAAAAAGGGACGTTATAAAGTGAAGCTCAGCGACCGGTTTGGGCTGGTTGGTATTTCTAGTATGTTGTTGTCTTGCTGATTTCACAACACAGGCCTATGCACATCGGCCGCACCCGCGGTGCTCACCACCAAAACGTCATGTGCAGCATGTCGAGCAGCTTGTGCGTCCAGATCCAAATGATGCGGCGCTCACCCGTTTCGATCAGGGCCAGCCCCGTCATTCCCGGCCGCCACCAAGCCGCAGCGGACTCGTCCAGCACGACTTTCAATGTGAACTGCCCGCCCTGGCCTCCTTTGGCTTGCGCCAGTGGCACCAACTTCTCCACCCGGAAGCCAATGTCGTGGTCGGGCTGGCTCAGCAGCCGCAACCGTCCACGAGCCTGCGGCGGCAGTTCGCGCACGTCCCGCTCCGACACATGGATCACTGCATACAGGCCTTCGATGCGAGCCAGCCGGAACAGCTTGTCGCCCTGACGCACCGGCGAACCGGAAAGCTCCTTGCGCTCGCCCTCCACCAAGACGCCCGTGAAAGGCGCGGCAATCTGTGCCTGCTGCAACTGGAACTGCACGCGCTCCATGCGTGCCTGTGCTTGCGTGGCACGGGCCAAGGCAATCTGAGTCTCGGCGGTCTGGGCCAGCGCGCGGGCACGATCGGCCTCGGCCTCGTAGCGCCGCACTTCCGATTGCAAGTCGGACGCCTGCAGCGACAGCTCTCGGGTGTCCAGTTGGGCCAGCACGGTGCCCTGGTTCACGGTGTCGCCGAGATTGCCCTGCACTTGGCGTAGAAATCCGTCAAACGGCGCGCTCAGCACCTGGACGCTGTCCGTGGTCAGCTCCCCTGGCGCCTCGATCCGGTAGGGCCATGTGCCGAAGCAGATGACCCCCAGCGCCGCCACGGCCGCCGTCACCAGCAGCTTGCGGCCCGGGTGCTCAGGGCTCAGCCAGGCCAGAAGCCGCCTGCGCAGATGCGCATGCCATCGTGCGCCCCACCATTTCGAATGCCCGCGCAACACCGTCAGCCAGGGCTTGAGCAAGTGCAGCGCCACGACGACCTGGTGCAGTTGTTCCTTGTCGAAACCGCCCTCCCGGCGCGCCAGCGTCAACGCCAGCGGCGAATCGCGCTCGGCAGTCCCGTCGCGGCACACCAGGGTTGCCAGCCGGTTGAACCCGGTCTGGCGGCTCAGGCGCTCGTGCGCCAGCGTCACGGTGGAACTGCCGGCCGGCACGGGGTGCAGGATGTCCACGTGCTGGTCCACAGCCTCTTCGAGTGCGGATTCGATCAGCTGCACGTTGTCGGCCTTGCGCTCAAAGCGGTCGATGTGGCTGATCGCCTGCACGTGCGCCTCGCCGTCTTCGTACCAGCCCAGCACCACCTGCTCGCAGCCCAGCACGGCCGCCACCGAGTTGACCAGGCTGAGCGTTGCAGCACCGAAATCGCTCTCCTGCATCACGCGCGCCACCAGATCCAGCAGCTCAAGCAGGCCAGGCTGCGCCGGTGCGTCACGGCCCGCGCCCGCCTGCGCGCCAGCGGCGGTGCCAGGTGCATGCGGCGTGGGCGATGGCGCCGGCATCGACGCCGGCAAATCCGCCACCAGTTGCGCACGAACCAGTATTTCGTTGATGGCCGTGCGCTCGCGTCCCGGCACCTCCAGCAGCGCCAGCGTCGGCCCGCTCGGACCCAGCAGGCGCACGGCGACCGTGATCTGGCCGTCCGCCTGCGGCGCGTAGGCATGGCCCTGCGCCAGCGCCCGCGGCGCGAGCTCGGCCAGGCGTGCGCTCGCGCCTGTGACCAGCGCGCTGTCAGGCGCGGCGTTGGTGCCCAGCAGCCGCCAGGCACCACCCTCCTGCGCCGCGCGCAACACCACCGCCGCGCGTGCCCGGCAAAGCAGGCTCAAACAGGCGCACAGGCGCTGCCAGTAGGCGTCATCGTGCTTCGCATGGCGCAATGTGCGCAGGGTGTCTATCAGTTGCGCAGGATCGATGCGCGGCGGCGGGGGCGCCGCCACCGGCGCCTCAGGCTCCTTGAGATCCGCGCTCACGACACGCTCTCCACCCGGAGCCTGGCCTTCACGCCAGGGCGGATGCGCCGCTCGGGATTGGGTATGTGCACCCGCACCTCGACCAGCGAGCTGGCCGCATCAACCACCGGCGACACGAAGCTCACCCGGCCGGCCTGCGGTTCCTTGACCGCGGGATCGTCCAACCGCACCGACAAGCGTGCGCCCTCGCTGAGCTTGCGCGCCGCGGCCTGGCTGACGTTCACACGCAACTCGCACACGCTCTCGTCCACCAGGCGCACCACACCGTCTCCTGGTGCAGCCCATTCGCCGGGATGGACCTTGATCATGGTGATCACGCCCGCGATAGGCGCGTTGAGCACGCGCAGCGCCTGCTCGCGCCGCGCCAGCTCCAACTCCGCGCCCTCGCGCTTCTTGGACTCGCGCAATTGCTCGGCCCGTCCGCCGGTGGCCTCCAGCTCCATGCGCAGCTTCATCACCTCTTCGCGGCTGACGGTGCCGGCAGCCTCGTACAAATCCGAGGCGTCCTTGACCAGGCCGTCCAGGATGGAGCGCCGCTGCTCGACGGCCGCCTGCTCCGACGTGTCCTTGACGATGATGCGCCGCCGCTCCTGCTCCACCTGCTGCAGCCGTGCGTCCTGGCGCAACAGCGCCTGGCCGGGCTTGACCCGCTGGCCCACCGTCACCAGCACCTGGTCGACCACGCCACCCACGTGCACGCTCAGCGTCAGATCGCGCAAGGGGTAGACGATGCCCACGAAATCCGCATCCTGAGCCCACACGCCGGTCGCAGCCGCGCTGAGCAACGCCATGGCGGCCATGCGCCTGCAACCATCTCGAACAACCGTTTTCACTGCCCGTCTCTCCTGAAGCCGGTTCGGCCCGTGCCGCCGGCCCTGAATTCCAACGCTCACCCGGCGCCGTCACTGGCAAAGGCGAGCTGCTTGCGAAGCTGTTGCTCGCGCAAGCGCAAATAGCGCCGCTGCTGGAAGGCCTGCCGCTGCGCGCGCCGCTGCGCCCACCGGACCAGCACGTGCGCCAGCGCACCACGCCAGCGCGGGCTGCGTGCCAGCAGATCGCGCAGCGGCACCAGCCAGAACGGCAGGTGGCGCTGCAACAGGTCGTCCTCCAAGCCGACGAAGGCTTGTGCGAAACCGGGCTGACCCTGGCGCCCTGCCCGGCCAAAAAGCTGCCAATCCACCCGCTCGGACTCGTGCGGCTCCACCATGAGCACCTGCAGGCCGCCCTGCTCGGCCACGCCCGCACCCAGCAGGATGTCGGTGCCGCGACCGGCCATGTTCGTCGCCACCGTGATGCGCCCCGGCTCTCCAGCCAAGGCAATGATGTCGGCCTCGCGCTCGTGCTGCTTGGCGTTGAGCACCTCGCACGCCAACCCACGCTCGGCCAGCCTTTGCTGCAGCATTTCGCTGTCGCCCAGACGGCGCGTGCCCACCAGCACCGGCATGCCGCGCCGGTGCAACTGCTCCACGCACTCGAGCACCGCCGTCCATTTGGCTTGCGCATCGGCGAAATGCCGCAGCGGCGGCACACGCAGGCGGCTCGGCAGCCGCGTGGGCACCACGAAGGTCAACAGTCCATAGGTCCACCACATCTCGGAGCGCACGCCCTGCAGCGTGCCGCTGGCACCGGCCAAATGATGGTAGAGGCTAAAGAATTCCTGGAAGCTCATGCGCGCCAGCGTCTTGGACGGCTGCGAAATCTGCACGCCCTCGCGCGCCTCTATCGCCTGGTGCAAGCCGAAGCTCCACGTGCGGCCCGGCATGACACGCCCGGTGTTCTCGTCCAGGATCTGCACTTTCCCGTCCTGCACGATGTAATGCCGGTCACGCAGGAACAGGTCGCGCGCCGACAGGGCCTGGCGGATCAGGTCGTCACGCCGTTGCGGCGCATGCCACACCGCGGGCAGCCGCCGCGTGGCGGCTTCCAGCCGCTCACGCCCTTGCGAGGTGAAATCGATCTCGCGCAACTGCGCATCGAGCCGGTAGTCGCGCTCGGCCTCCAGTTCCTCGGCCACGTCACGCGCGGCCAG
Organism: Azohydromonas lata; assembly: GCF_034427735.1. Classification (NCBI taxonomy): domain Bacteria; kingdom Pseudomonadati; phylum Pseudomonadota; class Betaproteobacteria; order Burkholderiales; family Sphaerotilaceae; genus Azohydromonas; species Azohydromonas lata. The sequence goes on along the minus strand of NZ_JAXOJX010000011.1, from coordinate 12,277 downwards.
AACCGCCTCCATCAGCAACTCGTTGGGCTGCGGCGCCGAGATGATCAGCGGCGTGTTGGCCTCATCGATGAGCACGCTGTCGGCCTCGTCCACAATGGCCGAATACAGGCCACGCTGGCGCACGCAACCCTGCTGCGGCCGCAACTCGCGCAGGCGCCGGCGCATGGCGTCCGATGCGCCGTCCAAGGCGATCTGGTCGAACAGGTGGTCCGCCAGCAGTTGCTTGCTGGTGGCATACACCAGGTCCGCGGCGTAAACGTCACGCAACTGCTGCGGCGACAGCCCGTGCACCGCCGCGGCCGCGCTGACGCCGCAGCGCCGGTACAGCGGATCCATCAGCTCCACGTCCCGCTTGGCCAGATAGTCGTTGGACGTGATCACGTGGCAAGGCAGGCCGCGCCAGCCGCGCAGCACGCCCACCAGCGCCACGGTCAGCGTCTTGCCCTCGCCCGCGTTCATCTGCACGAGCAGGCCTTCGTGCATGGCCAGCGCGGCCAGCAACTGCACCCGGTAGGGCAGGCGCTGGAGCGTGCGCTGCGCGGCCAGGGAGATGGCGGCCAGCGCTTCGATGCGCAGTCGCCTGGCCGCGTCGCCGCGCAACTGGTCAAGCCGGAATGCACTGCGCTGCTGCGCCAGCCGGGCGTCGAGCGCCGCATCGTCCATGTCGGCCCAGGCCTGCTGCAGCGCCAGCACCTCGGCCGCGTCGCGCTGCAGACGGCGCTGGAAGCCGCCGACCCGCTGCTCACCCCAGCGCAGCCAGTCGCGCCAGCGGGCCCCCGTCGGCTGCTTGTCGCTGCACGGTGGCGACCAACGGAAGTCGGCCTGTGCGGCAGAGGTCGTCGTGCTCACAGCCTGTAGCGCTTCTGCATCATTTGGAGCAAGGCCCGGCGCGCCTGCTCGAACAACGGACGCGAGGGCAGCGGCACACGCAGCCAGCCCGTCATCCCCTGCATCACCTGGGCCTCTGCGGGCTCGAAATAGGCCTGCAGCTCGTAGTAGGGATCCAGCGCCTGCAGCCCTTCCGGGTCGTCGGGCTTGACCGCCACGCTGCCGCCGCCGTGCCAGCCCAATGCCGGCGACGGCAGCTTGTCACGCTGGTAAGGCACCAGCACCAGATGGCTAGGGTGAATCACCAGTTCAGCCTGGCCGTTGAGCCGCAGCTCTGCGCCACGCAGGTCACGCTCGAACAGTTCCTTGGCCTGCTCCTGCGACACCACGGCCGAGAAGCGCATGCTGCCCGGGTTGCTGAGCTCGCCCAGCCCATGGCCACGGCCCAGCCAGTTGTGCAGCCGCTCGTGCAGGGTCTCGGCCGCCCAAGTGCCGTCGTGCCGTGCCCGCACCGTCAGCTCGGCCTGGCGCGCCTGCAGTTGGGCCAGCCGCTCCTGGGCCACGGCCAGCCGCTTGTCCAACGCGCCGACCTCGGCCGGCGCCTTCTCCAGGGCCTGGTTGCGCAGCACTTCGGATTCACTGGCACGTGCCTGGGCCTCGACGATTTCCAGCTCCAGCTCGGGATTGCTCATGCGCAGCAGCACCTGGCCGGCCTTCACCGGCGCACCGTGGGACACCTCTATCGTGTCCAGCCGCCCCGGCGCGTTGGCGGACACGCGCGTGTACTCCACCGTTTCGACCATGCCCGGCGCCCGTAACGCATCGGCCCAGGGAAACGCGCCGATGACGGCTACTGGCACCAGCACCAGCGCCAGCGACACCGACACCGCGCGGCGCCGGTTGCGCATCAGCGCCGGGCTGCGCAGATGGCAGACCCAGCGCCACCCCGGCAGGATGAAGGCCAGCACGAGCGTGATCAGCGCAAACACCACGGCCACCGCCGGCCAGTTGTCCGCCAGCACCAGCAGCATGGAGATGAACACCAGCACCCGGTAGCAGAAGCTCACCGCCCCGTAGAGCACCAGCCACCACCACTCGCGCCGGTCCCGCGCCGGCGGCTCCAGCCCTTGCGTGCCCAGCAGCCAGCGGTTGGCCAGATGGCTCCACATCTGGCCTGAGCGCTGGTAAAGGTTGGGAATGTCGAGCAGGTCCGACAGCACGTAGTACGCATCGAAGCGCAGCAGCGGGTTGCCGTTGAAGACCAGGCTCGAAATCGAGCCGATGACCATCACGTTGAAGGCCAGGCTGTTGACCAGCCCGGGACCGGACCAGGCCCAGACCATCACGCCCAGCGCCGCCAGCACCAGCTCCACGATCACGCCGGCGGCGCTCACCAGCGCGCGCGCGCGCCGGTCGCGAAACGACCAGCTTCCCGTGGCGTCCACATACGGCAGCGGCACGCCCATGAGCAACATGATGCCGAAGGCATGCACTTCGCCGCCGAAGCGCTTGACCACATGCGCGTGGCCCAGCTCGTGCAGCACCTTCATCAGCGCGATGCACAGGTACAGCCATCCCAGGTTGCTGGCCGCGAACATGCCCTCGGCCTGGTTCCACAGCCGGTGCGACTGCGACAGCGCCACGGCAGCGCCGGCCACGCACACCAGCAGCAGCAGCGCGCCCATCTGCCAGCTCACCAGCCAGTGCGTGAGCGCGGTCTGTCGGTCCAGCCACCGGTTGGGGTCCCACAACGGGATGCGGATGGACAGGAAGCCCAGCACCTTGCCCTGCAGCTCGCGGCGGCGCTGGCCCCTGTAGCGCTCGAAGATGACCTGGCTGTCCGACAGCGTGTCGTGGAACAGCAAATTGGACTGGTGCAGCTGCGACAGCAACTGCATCACTTCCTCCTGGCCCGGTGCCTCGGTGGGCATGTCGCGCAGGCATGACTGCCACACCTCTTCCACCGTGCGCTGCGGCGTGAGGCGCGACACGAAGGCGTAGGCCTGCGGCGTGATGCGGAAGAAGCGCTGCGTGTAGGTGTCGCGCAGCACGTACCAGTGCTGGCCGCGAAAGCGCTGCTTGTGCACGGCCACCGTGGGCAAAAGGCTCAGCCTGGCATCGGCCACGCGATGCCAGGATTCGCTGAACGTGCGGCTCACGGCCGGTGCCCTTGCGGCGAAATGGTGTGGGGCTTCATTCAGGAACCCGCACGCCGAAGGAATCCAGCAGCCGGCCGGTCAAGGCACGCACCGACAGCTCGGCCAGTTGCAACCTCACGTCCGCATCCAGCAGCCGAAGCCGGCTGTCTTCAAGCCGGTCTCCGGTTTCGACCAGCACGCGCAGCCGGGCCCGACCGCGCTCGTAGTGCATGCGCTCGGCGTCCAGGAGCTTTTCCCGGCCCTGCACCTCCTGCTGCAGTTGCTGGCGTTCCTGCGAGATGGCCTTGAGCTGTGCCGCGCGCGACATCCATTCGTTGCCCAGCGTGGTGGCCTCGGCTTCCGCTTGCAGCCGCGCCGCATCGCGCTTGAGCATCTGCGCACCGCTCTTCTCACGAGCGCCGTCGTTGCCGACGGGCATCTCCAGCGCGGCACCCACATACCAGCCCGGATGCCGGTTGTGCAGCGACGTTTCCAGCCCCGGGCGGAAACCGCCGCTCAGGCTGTTGCGGCTGTAGCCGAGCTCCAGGCTCAGGTCCGGGCGCTGCAGGTCCTTGGTGTAATCCAGCCGGATCTGCTCCTGTTCCAGGCGCAGCATCGCAATGCGGTAGGCCGGCCAGGTGTCGGCAAGCTGCGGCGGCAGGTCGAGGTCGGCCGTCGCGGCCGGGGCTTGCGGCCGCAACGGCTGCACGGGCGTGAAGCGCAGTTGCGGCCGTTCCACGGCGCTCATGTTCAAGAGATTGCGCACGCGGGCGTTGGACTCGACCAGTTGCTGCTGCGCGCGCGCGACTTCCGTTTCGCGGCTGCCAATGGCCACATCGGCTTCGAGCAGATCCACGCGGGGCGCAAAACCGCGGTCCACCAGGCGCTGGGCGATGTCGCGCAGCTCCATGGCCGAGCGCACCGCCCGTTGGCGCATGGCCAGCATCTGCTGCGCGCGGTAGAGCTGCCAGTAAGTGCTGGCCGCTTCGCCCACGGTGTCGAGCAGCTGCTTGACGAAGCGCTGCTGCTCGATCTGCTGTTCCTTCTCCGCCACGCGGATCGCGACCTCCGTCATCTGGCGCCCCGCGCCGCGCAGCAGCGGCTGCTTGACGGCCAGCGTGAGCGTGCCGCGGTACTCCCGGTCGTCGCGGGTGGCGAGCAGGTTGCTGGCACGCCGGTGCAGGTCGTGGGAGAGCTCGAAGGTCGCCCCGCTGGGCAGCTTGCCACGCACGCCCACGTCCGTCGCGTTGATCTGCTCCAGCGCGCTTTCCTTGTCGACGTTGGTGAGGCTTTGCGTGCGCTCCTCGTAGGTGCGAGGATGGTCGTAGACGTCGCGGCGCAGGCGGCTGAAGGCCGTCGGGTCGTAGAGGGCACGCTCGGCCTGCGTCAGCTTCTCCGATGCCTCGGCCTGCAGCCGCGCCGCGTTGGCGCTGGCGTTGCGCAGGACCGTCCACTGCACGAACTGCGTCAGGTCGAGCGAAAGCTCCGAACCGGCTGGCTGTGCCCAGGGCACCCCGGTGTCCACGCCTGCATCGGCAGCCGTTGCACAGACGCACGCAAGCCACAAGCCGGCCACGGCCAGCAGCTTGCGGCAATGTCGACGCCGTTGCGCATGCAAAGGTGCCGGCGTAACAAACTCATTGCCCATCTACTCCAGAGCTATGGTGTTGTGTTGAAGACGCGGTTGCGGACATAAATCACACGGGCCTTGAAGGATTGAAGCATCGGACTCACATCGCCATACGAGAAGTCCGCGCCCCAGGCCATGGCCGGGCCGGTGCCTTGGGCTTGCGACACATAAGGCGAACCGGTCCAGAACATCTGCGAGAACGTGGAACGGTTGGCGTCGCCGCCGTAGAAGCCGGCATCCATGGCCGGCTTCGTGAGGCTGCGTACCGCAAGCGAATCCATCTCGTTGCGGTTGGGCAGCCGCCAGTCACCGTAGCCGCCCGGCAGGCTGGCATTCACCGACTGTACGCCGGACACGGCCTCCGTCCACGAGCTGAGCGTTGGTTGATTCGGGATAAGCCACATTAATTCACGCCGCGTGTCAACGATGACGAAGTCGCTGCCCGCGGCGCTTCGGGTGTAGGGCTGCACCGAAGGGTCGGCGTCGTTGATCAGCGATGCGCCCGCCACCCAGCGCACCCGCGCGCTGCCCGGCGCGCTCACATCCTTGCCGGCCGAGCCCTGGTTGCCGAAGTCCACGCTCCACGACTTGCCGTCTACGTCCAGGTAGGCGTCGCTGGACTGGAACACGGTCGCGGGCGTGGCCGGAAAGTAGGCCAGGTCCACGGCGGCACCGCTGCCCTTGCCTGCGTGAACGATGGACATCAGCTCATGCACCGTCGGCTGGCGCCAGCCGATGTGGCCGCACAGCCCGGCCGTGGGCGCGCTGTCGGCCATCCCGCGGCTGTCCTTCAGCCACATCAGGCCCGTGACGTTGTCGCGGGTGCAGGTCCAGACGTTGGTGGGGTAAGCGGGGCTGGCCGGGCAGGCGTTGGAGGCGTCCAGGGGATGGCCGGAGCTGCAGATCCGGGTGAAGTCGAACCCCAGCTCCCCGGCGCCTATCTTGGTCAGCCGCGCGGCCTGGGCATCGCGGCCGGTGGCGCCATCGGGCGCCAGCACCGTGCCATTGGCCGCGGCAAGAATGCCGGTGTCGTTGAGCAGCGTGTCGTGGCAGTCCACCTTCACGCTGCTCACCGGTCCCTCGACCGTGCCGGCCGCCCCGGCCGTGACGGCACACATCTGGCCCTGCGGATGCTTCTCGACGCTCACCGAGTAGCTGGAACCACTTGCGAAGAGCTGCTGGAACTTGAAGCTCAGCGCCGCGTACGACGCCGTGCTGAAAGTCTCTGTGCTGCCGGCGACACCCAGGGTCAGCGTGGTGCCCGGACTCAGCCCGTTGATGACACCTCCCACCGGCGAAGGGCTCGCCCCGCCACCGCCGCCACAGGCGGCCAGCAGCGATGAAACGAGCACACCGGGGATCAGGGTGCGGCCCCAGGAAATTGGACGTTGTTCAGTGTTCATGACTCAATCAGAAGGAGATGTCTTCCACCCAGTAGTCAAAGCGGCCGGCGCCGGTGCTGAGCACACCGGCGGAAACCGGCTGCGTGGCCACGCCACCCAGCAGGAAGGCCTGGCCGAGCTCGCTGCCCAGCTCCGCGGTGCCTGCCGGGGCGGCCTGCCACGTGACGTCGGTCGACGTCGGCGAGGACAGCCGTGAAGCGATGCCCCAGCCCGGCGCAGCCAGCACGGCGGCGGACTTGGCTGCCATCGGCGCAGCCCGGGCGGCGGACTTGCCGGACACGATGACGCTCGTGTTGACGTCGATGAGCTGGACGTGGACCGTGCCGCCATCGAGCACCACGACCTGCACGGTGCCGTCGGACTGGGTCTGGCGCAGCACCACGCCGCTGGGCGCGAGCACGCTGACCTGGCTGCTGTTGACCCGCAACGGGTTGCCGGCTTCGCCCTGCACCGGGCCGAAGCCCGAGACCACCACGGTCTGCGCCGTGACGTTCACGGTGTTCGCGGCGGTGGCCGAGAGGATGCGCGCCGTGCTCTTGTCCGCCAACACGGTCACGGTGTGGTTGGCGGCCAGGATACGACCGACGCTCACGCCATCGGTGCTGCTGAGCTTCACGTCGGCCGTGCTGGTCAACACGCTGGAGGCGCTCATCACGACCTTGCGGCCCTGCAGCGTGAGGGCGTCGGCGATGCTGAGCAGGCCTTCGACGCGCAAGTCGGCCTGCCGGCTGGCATAGCCGATCTCCACGCCTGCGAAGCCACCGGCCAGCGCCTGCAGCGATGCCGCGTCGACCAGTGCCCCGCTGCCCGTGCCGACGAGCACGGCCGTCTGGTCGCTGGTGGGCCGCAAGGTCAGCGTCGTGCCCGGCTTCGCAGCCTGGACGGAGCCGTTGCCGCCCCGGAAAGCCACCGACGACGCGCTCAACACGACCTGGCCGCTCAGCCGTGCCTGACCTCCAAGCACGATGCCCTGGGCCTCGCTCATGCCGATCTGCACGTCGCTGAGCACCACCGGCGCCGCGCCGTTCACGAGCAGCGACTTGCCCTGGATGCTGCCCTGCAGCGTCACGGTCGCGCCGGCGGCGGCGCGGATCTCCACCGCGTTGAGGAAGCTCACCGTGCTGGAGCGGCCGTCCACCGTCACGGAGCCCGTGTGCTCCGCGCTGCCGATGACGATGCGGTCGTAGCCGGCGCGCATGCGCGTGAGCGCGGCGTTGTCGACGTACCACGCGTTGTCACCCGGCACCGGCTGGGTGGGCGCGGAGCGGCCGATGACGATGGCTTGCGCCGGATCCACCGGTCGCAGGGTCAAGGTGCTGCCCGCAGCCTGCGTGCCGTTGAGCACCTGGCCCTGGGCACCCCACTCGACGCTGCGACGGCTCTGGAGGGTCAGTGCGCCCTGCTCGGAGCGCAGCGTGGCGTTGATGTTGATCGTGCCCTGCTGCGCCACCAGCGTGATGCCGCCGGACCCCTTGGTGCTCACGGCATCGGCGCCGCCGGTGCCGGGTTCGAGCCGGATGTCGCCCGCCAGGGCGGTGAGCTTGACACCCCCATTGGCGCTGGTCTTCAGGCCCGCAAGGGCGCCCAGCGAACGTGCCAGCACGCCGCCATCGGCCTGCACCTGCTGGTACCCGACCGCCACGGTGCTGACCGTCACGCCATCCGTCTCGACCACGTCGATGCCACCGCTGCCGGCCTGGGCCGCCAGCGTGGCCACGGTGGTGGCCAGCGGTCGGCCTTGGCCGATTCGCTGCCCCGCCACCAGGCTCAGACCCTGGGCGCGCACGTCCACGGCGCTGTCGCCCGCGTCGAGGATGCTGCCCGCCGTGGCCGTCACGCCGACATTGCCGGCGGTGCTGAGCTTGCCCAGCGTCACGTTCTGCGCCGCCAGCAAGCGGATTGCACCGCTGGCCGTGGCCACCGCGGTCTGGTCCACCATGGTGATGGAGCCGCTGCCCGCTTCCAGGTCCACCGTTCCTGCACCACCCGTGCGCAGCCCGCCCGTGCCGGTGAAGCTCACCGAGCGTGAGCCCAGCACCGTCACATGGCCCGTGCCGCTCACGATCCCGGCCCCAACGATGACGTCCGCGTCCTTGCCCAGCGTCTTCAGCAGCACGTTGCCGCTGCCGGCGGCGCTCACCGCCGTGCCGGCCACGCCGGCGTTGCCGCCGTTGGCCGTGCCGTCGTTCAGCGTCAGCGTGCCGCCGGCCACCAGCACGATGTGGCCGTTGTTCAGCGACACCAGGTCCGACTGCGCCGCGTCGCTCACCACCGAGGTGGTGGCGCCCGCGCCCAGCTCCGTGACGCTCACGTCCACGCTGCCCACCGTCAGCGCATCGGCCTCGTCCACGAACACGCCCGCGCCTCGCGCACTGAGCGTGCCCACGGCCAGCGTCAGGTGGCGTGTGGCCGTGCCGATGGCACCGCCGGCCTGCAGCCGCAGCGTCGTCGCGCTGACGTTGCGCGTGCTGCCCGCGGCGTTGGCGATGGCGCCCGTGTCGGCCAACAGGCTGACGCTGGTGGCCGTGACGTTGCCCACGGTGACCGAGGTCGCCGCATGCAGCCGCGCGCCGGCGCCCGTGACCTTGGCGTCGCCGGCCATGGCCAGTGCGCCGCCGCGGGCGTCGATGGACACCGTGCCCGTGCCGGCCGTGCTCACGTCCACACCCGTGGCCGTGGCGCTGCCCAGCAGCACGCTGCCCGCGGCCTTGAGCGTGACCTGCCCCGTGCCGCTGGCGATGTCGCCGTTGACCACCAGGTTGCCGCCCAGCGACTGCAACAGGATGGAGCCCGTGCCCGCCGCGCTCACCGCCGTGCCTGCCACGCCGGCGCTGCCGCCGTTGGCCGTGCCGTCGTTCAGCGTCACCGTGCCGCCGGCCACCAGCACGATGTGGCCGTTGTTCAGCGACACCAGGTCCGACTGCGCCGCATCGCTCACCACCGTGGTGGCCGTGCCCGCGCCCAGCTCCGTGACGCTTACGCCCACGTTGCCCACCGTCAGCGCATCGGCCTCGTCCACGAACACGCCCGCGCCGCGCGCGCTGAGCGTGCTCACCGCCAGCGTCAGGTGGCGCGCGGCCGTGCCGATGGCACCGCCGGCCTGCAGCCGCAGGTTCGTCGCGCTGACGTTGCGCGTGCTGCCCGCGGCGTTGGCGATGACACCCGTGTCAGCCACCAGGCTGACATTGGTGGCCGTGACGTTGCCCACGGTGACCGTGCTCGCCGCATGCAGCCGCGCGCTGGCGCCCGTGACCTTGGCGTCGCCGGCCATGGCCAGCGCGCCACCGCGCGCGTCGATGGACACCGTGCCGGCCGTGCTCACGTCCACGCCCGTGGCCGTGGCGCTGCCCAGCAGCACGCTGCCCGCGGCCTTGAGCGTGACCTGCCCCATGCCGCTGGCGATGTCGCCGTTGACGATCACGTCACCGCTCGTGGCCTGGATGAGGATGGAACTCGTGCCCGCCGCGCTCACCGCCGTGCCGGCCACGCCGGCGTTGCCGCCGTTGGCCGTGCCGTCATTCAGCGTCAGCGTGCCGCCGGCCACCAGCACGATGTGGCCGTTGTTCAGCGACACCAGGTCCGACTGCGCCGCATCGCTCACCACCGCAGTGGCCGTGCCCGCACCCAGCTCCGTCACGCTCACGCCCACGCTGCCCACCGTCAGCGCATCGGCCTCGTCCACGAACACGCCCGCGCCGCGCGCACTGAGCGTGCCCACGGCCAGCGTCAGGTGGCGCGCGGCCGTGCCGAGGGCACCGCCGGCCTGCAGCCGCAGGTTCGTCGCGGAAACGTTCTTCGTGCTGCCTGCGGCGTTGACGATGGCACCCGTGTCGGCCACCACGCTGACGCTGGTGGCCGTGACGTTGCCCACGGTGACCGTGCTCGCCGCATGCAGCCGCGCGCTGGCGCCCGCGACCTTGGCGTCGCCGGCCATGGCCAGCGCGCCACCGCGCGCGTCGATGGACACCGTGCCGGCCGTACTCACGTCCACGCCCGTGGCCGTGGCGCTGCCCAGCAGCACGCTGCCCGCGGCCTTGAGCGTGATGTGGCCCGTGCCGCTGGTGATGTCGCTGTTGACGATCACGTCACCGCTCGTGGCCTGGACCAGGATGGAGCCCGTGCCGGCGGCGCTCACCGCCGTGCCGGCCACGCCGGCGCTGCCGCCGTTGGCCGTGCCGTCGTTCAGCGTCACCGTGCCGCCGGCCACCAGCACGATGTGGCCGTTGTTCAGCGACACCAGGTCCGACTGCGCCGCGTCGCTCACCACCGAGGTGGTGGCGCCGGCGCCCAGCTCCGTGACGCTCACACCCACGCTGCTTACCGTCAACGCATCGGCCTCGTCCACGAACACGCCCGCGCCGCGCGCACTGAGCGTGCCCACGGCCAGCGTCAGGTGGCGTGCGGCCGTGCCGATGGCACCGCCGGCCTGCAGCCGCAGGTTCGTCGCGCTGACGTTGGTGGTGCTGCCCACCGCGTTGACGATGGCGCCCGTGTCAGCCACCAGGCTGACATTGGTGGCCGTGACGTTGCCCACGGTGACCGTGCTCGCCGCATGCAGCCGCGCGCTGGCGCCCGCGACCTTGGCGTCGCCGGCCATGGCCAGCGCGCCGCCGCGCGCGTCGATGGACACTGTGCCCGTGCCGGCCGTGCTCACGTCCACGCCTGTGGCCGTGGCGCTGCCCAGCAGCACGCTGCCCGCAGCCTTGAGCGTGACGTGGCCCGTGCCGCTGGCGATGTCGCCGGTGACGATCACGTCACCGCTCGTGGCCTGGACCAGGATGGAGCCCGTGCCGGCGGCGCTCACCGCCGTGCCGGCCACGCCGGCGATGCCGCCGTTGGCCGTGCCGTCGTTCAGCGTCACCGTGCCACCGGCCACCAGCACGATGTGGCCGTTGTTCAGCGACACCAGGTCCGACTGCGCCGCATCGCTCACCACCGTGGTGGCCGTGCCCGCGCCCAGCTCCGTGACGCTCACGCCCACGCTGCCCACCGTCAGCGCATCGGCCTCGTCCACGAACACGCCCGCGCCGCGCGCGCTGAGCGTGCCCACGGCCACCGTCAGGTGGCGTGTGGCCGTGCCGATGGCACCGCCGGCCTGCAGCCGCAAGCTCGTCGCGGAAACGTTCTTCGTGCTGCCTGCGGCGTTGGCGATGGCACCCGTGTCGGCCACCACGCTCACGTTGCCCGCGCTGACGTTGCCCACGGTGACCGAGGTCGCGGCATGCAGCCGCGCGCCGGCGCCCGTGACCTTGGCGTCGCCGGCCATGGCCAGCACGCCGCTGCGCGCGTCGATGGATACCGTGCCCGTGCCCGCCGTGCTCACGTCCACACCCGTGGCCGTGGCGCTGCCCAGCAGCACGCTGCCCGCGGCCTTGAGCGTGATGTGGCCTGTGCCGCTGGCGATGTCGCTGTTGACGATCACGTCACCGCTCGTGGCCTGCACCAGGATGGAGCCCGTGCCGGCGGCGCTCACCGCCGTGCCGGCCACGCCGGCGTTGCCGCCGTTGGCCGTGCCGTCGTTCAGCGTCAGCGTGCTGCCGGCCACCAGCACGATGTGGCCGTTGTTCAGCGACACCAGGTCCGACTGCGCCGCGTCGCTCACCACCGTGGTGGCCGTGCCCGCGCCCAGCTCCGTGACGCTCACGCCCACGCTGCCCACCGTCAGCGCATCGGCCTCGTCCACGAACACGCCCGCGCCGCGCGCGCTGAGTGTGCCCACGGCCAGCGTCAGGTGGCGCGCGGCCGTGCCAAGGGCACCGCCGGCCTGCAGCCGCAGGTTCGTTGCGGAAACGTTCTTCGTGCTGCCTGCTGCGTTGACGATGGCACCCGTGTCGGCCACCACGCTCACGTTGCCCGCGCTGACGTTGCCCATGGTGACCGTGCTCGCCGCATGCAGCCGCGCGCCGGCGCCCGTGACCTTGGCGTCGCCGGCCATGGCCAGCGCGCCGCCGCGCGCGTCGATCGACACCGTGCCCGTGCCGGCCGTGCTCACGTCCACGCCCGTGGCCGTGGCGCTGCCCAGCAGCACGCTGCCCGCAGCCTTGAGCGTGACGTGGCCCGTGTCGCTGGCGATGTCGCCGGTGACGATCACGTCACCGCTCGTGGCCTGGACCAGGATGGAGCCCGTGCCGGCGGCGCTCACCGCCGTGCCGGCCACGCCGGCGATGCCGCCGTTGGCCGTGCCGTCGTTCAGCGTCACCGTGCCACCGGCCACCAGCACGATGTGGCCGTTGTTCAGCGACACCAGGTCCGACTGCGCCGCGTCGCTCACCACCGCA